>NZ_JBEXJK010000135.1:0-19274 GCF_040609095.1 Kitasatospora sp. NPDC004799 | reverse complement strand
GGCATCGAGTGGCCCACCGACACCCCGCAGCTCTCGGCCCGCGACGCGGTGGCGCCCTCCCTCTCGGAGGCCCTCGCCACCGGCCTGCTGCTGATCGGCTCCCTAACGGCCGACGATCGGCTGCCGACCGGATTCCGATCGGCCCGCTATCGGCTGGCCTGCCGATCGCCCGCCGATCCGCAGCCGATCGGGAAACCGATCCTGACCTGCGAAAACCGATCCAGCCGATCAGATCCGCCAACCCCTCCCCAGCCCCGGAACGGGACCCGCAGCGCCGGGCCGGGCGGCCAGGACGCCGCCAGGATTCACGGGCCACCGGGCCGCCCGGGGCCCGCACCGCACCACCGCACCGGCCGGAGCGGCAGGCGCGGCAGGCGCGGGCGTTTGAATTCGATGGTCATTTTGAGATGAAGAGCCGGGTATTTCGAGTTGGCCTAATATCTCCTCTAGGTTCTCGCGAGTGTCTGGCAGGGTTGGGGCTGGCCGGTTCGAGTGGCAGGGAAGATTCGTGATCCAAGAACGACAGGCCGATGGTTGTCGGGGTGTTGGTTTGGAGCCTTCGACGTCTCTTTCGTGTCGGTTGGTTCAGATTTTCCGATCTTCATGTCGCGCGACTGCTGAGTCGGCGCCTGCCGCCTGGATCTCTCTGAATGGGTGGAGTTGTGAATAAAGTCAGGTCGCTAATGGCGGTGCTCGGCTCCGGGGTGTTGATGGCCCTCGCTCTTCCCGGCGTACCTGCCGCTGCCGCTCCGGCATACGTGAGTCTGCAAGTGACGAATATTCAGAACTACTATACCGGGCTCTGCATCCTCGCTCCCTCCACGGGAAGTGAAATCGCTCTTGTGCAGGCGCAATGTGCAGGCTATGCGGATCAGAAATGGGAATGGCAGACAACGCTCAGCAATCATGGCATTAGCACTACCTTCAGGAACTCGAACAGCGGGTACTGCCTGCTCGCGCGGGGACAGCAGGAGGCGCGCCAGATACCCTGCGACGTTGCCGGGCAGGATGCCCAATGGTATGAGGACATCATCGACTCGGGAGATCCGCAGTGGGAGCGGATATGGAACAGGGCGACAGGTAAGTGCCTGGTCCCTGATCGAGGGGGCTTGAACGGCCTAATCGTGCAGGCCGATTGTGATTTCGGACGGAACCCTCCTCTCGACCAGCGGTGGCGGCTCAAGAACGTCTAGAGCCCGGTGCCCGATTTCGGGACGGAGAGTCGGGAGTGCTGATCGACTCTTTCGCCCAGGGCTGTGGCGCGCAGGGCGGCGGCGAGCCGACGTACGGCAGGGATCGTCCGGGCTCGCCACGTCGTCGTGGCCACCGAACAGGACAACCCCGAGCGCGCCCGGTCGTCTGGCTGCCGCGCGGGCGCCGGAACGGACGGGCGCCGCGCTGCTGCGCCCGCGGGACGGCGTTCTCGCGCTCGGCCGTGAGCTGGACGAGCGAAGCCTCGGCGAAGACGCCGCGGAGTGCCGACGGTCCGCGGAACTGCTGGAGCGGCTGGGGGTCTGTCTGCGCCCGCCGAGCGCTGCCATCGTTCCCCGGCCCACGGCCGAGCAGGTGGTGGCCGCGATCCAGACCGGCCCGGCCATCGCCAAGGCCGCGGCGGGGCCCTTCACGAGACCGTACGGTGAACCACCGCGCCAGGGGGAGGGCGGCGCGGCGGAACTACGACTCCCGGCCGGGCTGGCTGGACCACCCGCTTGCCGTACCCGGGCTGGCTCACTGTGCCCGGCTGCCGTCCCGGCCGTCGTTCGGCCTGCTGCCCGCGCCGGGGCCGTTCTGCCGTCGCTCCGGGAACCAGGGCGACAGCCGTACTGCCGCGGCGCTGCGCCAGATTGTCCCGCCCCTGGCTCCGTTCGCCCCGGTCCCGGCCGCGGGCCTGCTGTGCCGGATCGACGTCCTGGTCCTGGTAGCGCTGCTCGCCGTCACGCCGTCCCGGTGCCGCGGTCCGGGGCCTGCTCGCCGACCGGTCCGGGGCTGGGTTGCCGTCGTGCTGCGCTGGCTGCCGTTGGCCGGCTGTCGTTCCTGTTGTCCTGAGGGTCGGGTAGGTTGCCCGGATGAGTGACATGGACCCGTTGGTGCCCGTTCTCGTCGGGCTGGTCGTCGACACGGTCCGGTTCCTCGACGGCTGTGAGGACGACGAGGTCGATCCCGACTCCGCGGTGACGATGATGGAGAGCGTGGCCGGAGTGCTGCAGCGGCTGCCGGAGGACCAGCTCGACCGGTTCCTGCGGGCGCTCACGGATCTGGCCGAGTCCGAGTCGGACCCGCAGCGGCGGGAGTTCCTGGAGTCGTTCCCCGGCGCCTGCGGTCTGGTCGACGACGAAGACTGAGCACTGGCCGGGGGCCGAGCCGGGTCGGCTCAGTTCGAGCCGAAGCCTGACCAGGCGGAAGGGCCCGGCTGCGGGTTGTGGGTCTCGCTGCGGCGGATCGGCTCGACCCGGTCGTGCTCGCCCTGGTGGCCAGGATCGACAGCAGGTCGCCCTCGGCGAAGCGGCCCACCGTCGCGGCGGTGCCGAGCAGTTCGGCCAGGGCGATGGCGTCGGCCATCTTCGCCCGGGGACCCGCTCGTCCGCCAGCGCTCGCCGTCCTGCTGTGCCGGGTCGTCCCGTCCCGGCTTCGGGGCTGCTGCGCCGGGGCGCCGGCCGGCCCCCGGCTGTCCCGGCCGCCGACCCGCCCCGCTGCTCGTCCTCTCGCCGGGGCGCCGTCCGTCCCTGGCTGCGGGGCCTGCTGCGTCGCGCCGCTGTCTCCGGGGCGGCCGCCGGGGCGGTGTCCTGGTCCTGGTGGTGCTGCTCGGCGTCGTGCTGCGCCAGGCCAGCGCGCCGTTCGGGCTGGGGCCGCGGTCCAGGTGCTGCTCGGCTGCTGCTCGTCCGACCGCGGGGCCGGTTGCTCGCCTCCGTCCCGGCCGCGGGGCTGTCCTCCAGGGCCCGCCCGTCGGTCTGCTGCCCACCGTCCGTCCCCGCCCCGGCTATCCCGGCCGCCGGGCCCGCCGCGGACTGGGTGCCCGCACCAGGCCGTCGCCCAGGCCTCGCTCGCCGGCCGCGCCCACCGTCGCGCTGCACCGGCTCGACGCCCTGCTCCTGACCACGCTGCTCGCCGTCGTGCCGCGCCCGCCCCGGTTCCCGGCTGCGGGGGCCGCTGCGGCCCCGTCCCGGCTGCGGGGCCCGCTGTTCGCCGTGATGCTGCGCCCGGGCCGTCGGCCGGGGCCTCTGCTCGCCAACGCCGGCCCCGTCGCCGCCGTCCTGGTCCTGCCCGCCGTCCCATGCTGTGCGGCGGGGTGAAGCCGCAGGATCTTCGGCGGGCGGGGTGGAGCTTCGTCTCCGTGGCCGGAGGATTTGCTGCTCGCCGTCCGGGCCGACGCCGCTGCGCCCGTCCGTCCTGGCTGCGGGGCCACCGCTGTGCGGCCGTCCCGGGGGCGCCCGTCCCGGGTCGGTGTCCTCGTCCTCCTGGTGGTGCTGCTGCTCGCTGCTCGTTCTCACACCGGGCCGTCGTCCAGGAGTCGCTCGCCGGCCGGGGTGCGGCGGGTGTCGGTGTGTGCGCCGGGGTGGGAGAGGGGAGTGAGCGGTGGCGAGCTTCCGTGCGCCCGGTGGTAGGAGTGCGTACTCCTTGCCGGGCTGATTACTGGGGGATTTCATTCAATAGCTGTGCGCAACTGTGCGCGTGGAGTTCGAGGCGCCGTGACGGACCTCCGCGGTCCATCGAGCGAAGAAGGCCGGGCCGATCGGCAAGAAGGTCGTTGAGTTCCTCGAACGGGTCTACTCCAAGATCGCGGGGATTTGCGAAAAGAAGAACAGTTTCCCGGCTGGCACCCGTGTCCTGATGGGCGATGGCGGCCAAAAGCCGATCGACCAAGTTAAGGTCGGCGAAAGCGTTCTGGCCACGGACCCACTGACGGACCAGACCGCAGCACGTACCGTAGAGAACGTCATCTACACCCCGGATGATCAGGACTTCACCGACCTCCGAATTCAGAGCGACAACGGTAACGGCAGTCTCACCGCAACCGACCACCATCCCTTCTGGGTCGAAAAAGATCAGAAGTGGGTCGACGCAGCCGATCTCCACAACGGCGACACGCTACGAACCCCGAATGGCGCCGATGCCACCGTCTCGGAGGCCACACAGCGTAAGGGCCTTGACGCAGCTTTCAACCTAACCGTTGAGGGCTTTCACACCTATTACGTACTGGCTGGCGACGCGCCAGTTCTCGTCCACAATGATGTCGACTGTTTCGCCCCGTTCACGACCGACAACGTCGGTGCGATTGCGCGAAAGGCTGGCCTCAAAACTCGTTCGGATGGAGATGAGACAGCCGGGTTTGCACGAGTCGGAAAGAAAATCATCGACGACCTCGCCAGTGGCCGGAAAAAGGACGAGGCCGAACTGGTTGCTTGGGTCAAAGCGGCAACCAAGGAACTGACGGGCCGAGTCTCCGGGCGGGCGTCTGATCTTGAGGTAAAGTGGGTCGCCAGGATGCATCTGGAAGGAATAGATGAAGCCGACCTGGTGATCAACTATGAAACTGGCCCTTGCATGCAGCAATTCGGATGCAACGATGTCCTTGATATGCTTCTCCTTAAGGACGAGAAGAAGCCAAAGGGCCTCACGGTCTGGTTTCCTATGCCTGGCGGAGTATGGAAATGCAAGGGTTATGGAACCCATAAGGGGCGGTGTGCCGACTAATATGAAGGAAATTGCCGAATTCCGGTTCAGGCCGGATCACATGGAGAGTCCCGGCCATCTCAATTCTGCCGATGATGTCGACGTTCTGATCGAAGAACTTCTCACCGGCTCGACATACGAGAATCTGGCCCAGATCATTCACCTTTCCAGAGATGGTGTTAAGCCAAGGATTCCGGGATACAATCTTCCCGAGCTGCCGGATCATGACTTCCAGGTAGGAGTGGATAGGGACCTGCAAGTCGGGGTTCTGCTCTTCATTGATGGAACTGGAAACTTTGTATCGGCAGGGCCTCCGGAATCAAGGAATTCGCCCGTGTACTTCATTGCGGGGCATCGGACCGAATTCCGTGATCAGGTCGAGATTCCCATCGACCTTGTGCGAGAGGCCGTGAAGGAGTTCCTGCTCTCCGGAGGGCAGCGCCCTACTTGCATCAGCTGGAAGAATCAGTATCCGGAGGATGACCTAAATACAGCTTGATAGCTTTGTCGCCTCGCCGATATCAGCGGCGAGGCGACAACAGGTCGAGCGAGAAGCACGGAACTGTCGTGGGAAGCCTTATAGGTTGGCCTGCGGGTCAGGATAGCTGGCTCGCTGAGAAAGCCGATGGTCGAACCCGGCCAACCAGGTGAGGTGAAGCCAGACCGCCGCCCCCCAGGGCGGCGGTCTTCTAATGCGTTCTCAGGGCCCCGGCAGCATACCGCCGGGCAAACAGCACCGGCCCGAGCGCGGCGGAGGCCTACCAGGCCACGCCCAGGGCCTCCAGCTGTCCGACCTGCTCGGCCGACAACCTGTCCCGGCGGGTCTTGGTGTTGTTGAGCCAGGCGCCCAGCGACAGCCCCTCGCCGGTCTTGTACGGGCGCGGAACACGGGCGTGGCCCTCTCCTCGACGAACTCGGCCAGCGCCGCCAGGTGAAGCTGGAACCGGTCCGCACGGGACACCTTCGGCTTCGCCGCGGCCGCAGCCTTCGCGGCCACCAGCTCGGCGTCGGCCTCGATGCCGATCGCCGCCAGCAGGTCCCGTTGATCGGTCTCCAGCTCGGGCCAGCTGGCCCGCTGGCGGTGACGCGCTGCGCGCGGCGGCGCTGAAGGCCTTCGAGGGCACTCCGGAGGAGATGCGGTACTTCCTGGAGGTCGGCCGGTACAACGTCTGACCGGCCGGGCGCCCCTGCCATGCCGCTACGGCAGGGGCGCCTCCCGCGCGCCGACGCGAGGGGCGTGGCCATCGACGTGCGCCCGCAACCCCCACCCCGTTGGCCAGGATCGACACCGCACGGATCGACCGGACTGCGCTGGTCGCCGGCTCCTGGACCTGGGCCCGGGCATGGGAGGAGGCCGTCGGCGCGGGTGGGACGAGGTCAGCGGGAGTCAGGGGCGGGCTGCTGTGGGGGGTGGGTGTCCCGGGGGGTGAAGGCGGTGGCCCAGGGGGTGGTGACGGTCTCCGGGATTCCGCGGGGCCGGGTGGCGGGCTGCGGGAGGGGCTCGGCGGCGCGGAGTTGGTCGATGCTCTTCGTCATGCCGGCCTTGAGGCGGGGTGTCAGGGGCCTCTCGATGAGCCGGTGGGCCAGCCAGGAGGCGACGAGCATGCCGGCGGTGACGATGGCGACCGCCGTCCAGGGCTTGGTGCCGTGGTCGTAGAGGGCGCGCAGGGCGGTCCAGCCCATGGTCTCGTGGAGGAGGTAGAGGGGGTAGGTGAGGGCTCCGGCGAAGGTCAGCCAGCGCCACTGGATCCGGGAGCCCCAGCCCAGGGCGACCCCGATCATGACGAGGTAGGAGAGGCTGGTCAGCAGGACGGCGGGCCAGGTCGGCAGGTCGACGCGGCCGAGGAAGCGGCTTACGTTCACCTGGTGCTGGAGAGTGTAGAGGACCGAGACGATCCAGCTGATCCCGACGATGCCGAAGAGCATCAGGTTGGGACCGTACCGGTGGACCAGGTAGAGCGCGAGGCCGGCGACGAAGAACGAGGAGACCTGCGACATCGCGAAGAACTCCAGGACCGGCGACTTGGTGCTCTCCGAGACGATGCCGGCGACCGTCCAGATCGAGCAGAAGGCCACGATCCGCCGGTAGGTCACGCCCCGCCAGACCACGATGGCGAAGAGCAGGTAGAAGCGCAGCTCGATCCAGAGCGTCCAGTAGACGGCGTCGACGTGCTTGATGCCCAGGCCCTCCTGGAACATCGTCAGATTGGCGAGCACCTGCTCCGGGGGAAGCGGCTGGCGAACGAGCGGCCACATCGTGACGACCGCGGTGGTGAGCAGGACGGCGAACCAGTACGCGGGGTAGAGCCGGATGACCCGGGAACGGACGAAGTCGCCCACCGGGCGGCCCCAGCTGCTCATGCAGATCACGAAGCCGCTGATCACGAAGAACAGGCAGACGCCGGTCCACAGATAGGCGCCGAGGAAGGAGGCGCGGTGGAACACCTGCTCCACCGGCTGGCCCCAGGCACTGTCCGTGGCCGAGCCGCCGCCGCCGTAGCCGACGTAGTGGTGGAAGACCACCATCAGCGCGGCCAGGATGCGCAGTCCGTCCAGGACGGCGAGCCGGCCGCCCTTCGCGGACTTGTGGCGGCCCGAGGAACCTGATCGTTGCCGGGGGAAAATAGTCACGGCAGAAGATAGCGCACAAACGTTCCCGTGCCCGGTATGGGCCCGGATTGCCGACGGGGCGGGGCGGAGATCGGACGGGGGCGCCGACGGCTCACTCCGGGAGCTCGGCGGCAGGGTCCGGACGACGGCGAGGGATGCCACGGCGGCGGCGAAGCCGAGGATGGCGCCGGCCGCGACGTCGCCCGGGTAGTGCACGCCGGTGCGGACCCGGGAGTAGCCGACCGCGGCCGCCACCGCGCCGAGCGGGACCGCCATCGGCGGCAGTAGCACGCCGGAAGGGCACGCGCATGGAGATGATCAGCACGGCGTCGTTGTCCATCGTTGCCGTCCCGTCGTGCTGGCCGCGGTCCTGGCCTCGCCGTCGTCCGGGGCCGTCCCGGGCTGCTGGGTGCCGCCGTTCCGGTTGGACGGCTGGGTGGCCGTCAGGCCGCCTCGGGGGCTGTTCTGGGTGTGGGGGCTGACTCACCGTTTTTGGTGAGTTGGCCCTGTTCTGTCGTATTTTTGCGACGCCCACTCACCGTTTTTGGTGATCCGACTCACCGGAAATGGTGAGTGGGGGCCGGGGTGGGGCCGCGGCTGCTGCCGGTGCCGGCGATCGACAGGAGCCAATTGTCCTGGCCGCCGTCCGGGGTAGCCGACGCTGTCCCGGTGGCCGCTGTCCGGGGTGCTGGTGGCCGTCGGGAAGGCCGGTTTTCTCGGCGGTCTGGTCCTGGTGGTGGTGTTCGGCGGTCGGGTGGCCGGTGCGGGGGTGCGAAGCGGGGCCGTGTTGCGGGTCTGACCAGGCGTTATGCGGCTGGGAGCGGGTGCGGGTGGGAGTGTTGCACCGGGCTGGGCCGGTTCGCTGGCCTCGGCTGCCCCGCTGGCTCGTCAGCACCTTCCGGGCGCTCTGTTGCTGGGCCGTGGTCAGGTGAAGAGGTCGGGGCGGGGACAGGACTCGAGGGGGTGGTGGGGGCGGTCCGCCCATTGCCACCAGACGTGGCCCCGAGGGCAGCCCCAGACGGCGCGGCACGTGCGCTTGCCGTCGTCGTCCCGCTTGAAGAGAGCCATGGCCAGCCCTGTGAGGGGCTGGCCGCATGTCGGGCAGGCCGGCGTGTTCTGGCCGGAGGACACGGCAGGCACGCTACCGGCCACAGCTTGGTCCGCCCCGCCGCCGCTGCGCCCGTCTCGGTCGTCTGCCGCCTGCCCCGGCCGCCCGGTGCCGTGCCCGGCCCCCCGTCGGCTGCTGCGCCGACCACCACCGTCCCGGCCTGCTGCTCGGCGTCGTTGGTGGCTGCCCGCCGCCGTCCAGGCCCTGCTCGCTGATGTCCTGCTCGGTTCCGGGACGCTGGGTCGTGCCGCCGCTGCCGTGCTGCTCGCCGACGGGGCGCGTCGCCGCCGTCCAGACCTGCTCGTCGCCGCGGTGCCGTCCGGGCGGACCGACCGCTCGCCGCCGTCCGGCCGCTGCCCGCTGACGTCCCGCTCGGTCTCGGCGTGCTGCGCCGTGCCGCCGTCCGGGACCTGCTCGCCGGTGCGGTGTTGCCGCTGCTCGCCGTCCTGGTCCTGCTCGTCGTGCGGGAGCTGTTCGCCGTCGTCCTGCTCGGTCCCGCTGTGCGGGACCGAGGCTGGGCTGCCCCGCCCCGCTTGCACTGCTGCGTCTTCGGGTGCTCGCTCCCGCGTCCGGCTGGTGCCGGCCGCGCGGTGGTGCGGGAGGGCAGGGGCCAGGACCTGCTCGCCGTCCGGGCCGGCCCCGCCGACGCCTGCCGGGGCCCGCTGCTCACCGACCGCCGTCCAGGACCCGCTCGTCGGCCGCCGCCCGTCGCTCGGGTCGGCCCCGCCCAGGGCCCCGCCGTCCGGGAACTGCTCGCCGGGCCGTCGCCGCCGCCTGCTCGCCGCCGCGTCGGCCTGGCCGCTGTCCCGGCCGCCCGGTCAGCGCGCCACCCCGTCCCCACCGTCGTGCTGCGCCGGGCCTGCTGTCCTGCTCCTGGGCGCGCTGCTCGCCGCCGTCCTGGTACGGGCCGGGGCCGCCGTCCGGGAGCCGCTCGTTGCCCGCTCGCTGGCCCCGCCGTCCCGTCCCGGCTGCCCGGCCCACTGTCGGCTGCTGCGTCGTGCCGCCGTCCTGATCCTGGCGATGCTGCTCGTCGTCGTGCTGCGCCCGGGCCGCCTCGGCCTGTTCGCTCGGCCCGCCTGCTGCGCCCGGTGCCGTCCGTCCGGGGCCTGCTTGTCCCGGCTGCCCGCCGACGCTGGACCCGCACCGCTGCGCCCGCCCCGTCCCGCCGACGGCCTGCTGTACGGCCGTCCCGGGGGCGCCCGTCCGGCCGGCCCCAGTTCTCCCGCCGTCGGGCCGCCGTCGACTTGGTGATCGCGCCGTGCCGCCGTCCCGGTGCCGCTCGTCGGCCGCTGCTCGTCGTCCGGGTGCCTCGCCGCATGGTCGCCGTTCCGGTCCGCTGCGCGGTGAACGTCCGGGGCGTGATGCCCGTTGAACTGGTGGGCGGGTGGGTGGTGTACGGCCGACGTCTTCGTGTCGTGTCCGGCCGCCGCTGGTCGGTGAGGACGGGGTGTGCCCGGAGGGCAGCTCCGCCGCGATGGTCCGGCTCACGCCGTCCAGAGCGAAATATCCAGGAAGGGAACCATGGGAACGACAATCGCGAAGGCAGCGCCGGCCGTGCTGATGGCCTCCGGCGTATTGCTGTTGGTCACTGCCATCCCCTCTGCCGCCACGGACTTCAGCGGCAGGGCGACCTACTACGCCCCTGGAATGGGGGCATGCGGCTGGGTGTCAACCCCGGACCAGAACATTGTCGCGCTGGACAGCAGCACCTTCACGACCGCGCTCTGTGGACGGAAACTCACCGTCACATACAAGAAGAAGTCGATAACCGTGACCGTGGTCGATGAATCCCCGATCGCGCCGCGGCACGGTCTGGACCTGTCGGAAGGGGCATTCAAGAGGCTCGCCTCAACCGATGACGACCATATATATGTGACGTGGCACTGGGTCGGCCTCGAGCCCGCTCCGGTCTTCACGACCCCGAATCCCTGGACACCCCAGCCGCAGCCCACCACCCCGTGGCATCCGGGCACCCGGCCGATGCTTGCCGCACAGCCCGCTCCCCAGCCGAATTCCGACGCCGCACGGCCTTCACCCCAGCCGCGCTGAGCCAGGCCGCACCTCGCGAGTGCCAACGGCATGCCGCCGTCGAGGACCGGTCAGCCTGGCGGCAGTGGGCGGAGGGCCGCCCGGTCCGGCCGGTTTGTCCGGGCCACCAGACCCCGCTCGACGCGGCGCAGGCCGAGGCGAACGCGGCGGGGATCCGGGTCGCGGCCGAGGACGGCGGCCGATTCGTCGCTGACCCCTGCATGACCGGCACCATGGTCGACCCGGGCACCGTCCTGTATGGCGACGACCACCTCCGCAGGCTGCTCCGGTCCGGCCTGGCCGAGCGTCTCGGGGCGGTCGAGCGACTGCGGCCGGGGACGCGCTGTGTGCCCGGCCCCGGTGGGGTCCTGATCCACCGGGGCCGACCACCGCCCGTCGGCCTGCTGCTCGCCGCCGGGCCCGCTGTCGATTCGGTGACCACGCCGTGCCGTCGTCCAAGCCCCGCCCGCCGGCCGTGCCCACCGCCGTGCCGTCGTCCAGGCCGCCGCCGTCCTGGTCCTGGGCGCGCTGCCCGCCGTCTCGCGCTGCTCGCCGCCGTCCGGGAGCTGCCCGGCCGTCCCCGTCGGCCGCTGCGCCGGGCCGCCGTCCGTGCCGACACCTCTTCCGCACGGCAGCAGCCGTGCGGAAGAGGTGTCGCCGCCAGCGCGGGGCTTGCCCGGCCGTTCTGGCCTGCACTGTTCGGTCCGGCTTGCCCGCTTTCTCTCCTACCGTCGGTGCGCTTCTCGGTGCGTCGGTCCGGCCAACCCTCCAGCCCTTCCTGCAGCCCACCCTGCAGGCAACCGCGGTCGGCCACTCGTGCCCGGCGGCCCACCACCGTGCCGGTCGGCGTCGGTCGGGCTGTGCCTCAGTGCCGTCCCGGCCGACGACGACCAGCTGCTCGCCGTCGTGCTGCGTGGTGCTGCCGTCCCGGCTGCGGGGCCAGCTGCTGCGCCGGGTCGCCGTCCTGGCTCTGCTCGTTGCTCGTCCTCGCGCCGGGCCGCCGTCCGAGGCCTGCTCGTTGCCGTCCTGCTCGGGCCCGCTGTGCGGGCCGAGGCCGGGCCGCCGTCGTCCCGCTCGTACGGCTGCGTCTTCAGTTCTCCGACCCGCACCAGCGTGTCGCCTTCGTCGGCCCGCCCTCGCCGGGGAGAGTGACCAGGGCCTGCTCGTCGGCCTGCTGCTCGCCATCCGGCCGGCCCCAGCTTCCGCCGCCGGGTGACTCGGTGACCGCGCCGGGCTGTTGCCCAGGCCCCGCTCGCCGGCCGCGCCCACCATCGCGCTGCACCGGGTCGACGCCCTGCTCCTGGCCGCGCTGCTCGCCGTCGTGCCGCGCCGTACCGAGGTCCTGGACCCGCTCATCGGTGGCTGCTCGCTGTCCGGGCGGGCCGCGCCGGCCCGGACGACGACCCCCGTGCCGCGCCGCCCCGGTCCCGGACGCAGGGCCCGGCGCGTCGCCGTCCTGGCCTGCTCGTCGCCGCGGTGCTGCCGAGGCCGCCGTCCGGGCGGGCGCGTCGCCGCCGTCCGGGAGCTGCTTGCTGACCTCCCGCCCGGTACCGTCGTGCTGCCGGGTTGCGCCAGGACAGTCCGGATGGCGGCGAACCGCGAGGATGGACCCATGCCTGCCGTGCCCATCGAACCTCGCCCCCTCAACGACTCCGAGCGAGCCGTGCTGGAACATCTCCTGAAAGCCGACTTCGCCGACGCCCCAGCACTGCGCGGCCAGCTGGACCACACGAAGGTGGTGGCCACCTGGGGGCCCGGGTCGGTGAGCGTCGATCTCCAGGTGCGCGGACTGGAACAGCATCCCGCCGCGCCGTCCACGCTGCTGCCGACCGGTGCCACCGTCTACGACCGTTCCGGCGAGTACATCGGCGAACTACTGGTCTGGGCCGAGGCAGGCACGACCCTGTCGGCCCTGGAGTACGTCTGGGTCACCGACGACATGCCGACCTCCTTGCCGTCCATCGACCAGCTCCGGTGAGCAGCTGAACGCTGCTCGGCACGGGACAACCGGCCTGGCCAACTACCCGGCTGGTGCCAGCCGTGCGGTAGCGCGGGTCGACCGTCCTGCTCGCCGACCGCGTCGTCGCCGCCCGGGCCTGCTCGCCACCGTCCGCGAGCTGCTTGTTGGCGTCCTACTCGCCGCAGTGCTGCGCTGGGCCGCCAGGCCTGCCCGCTGCTCGCCACCGCGTCGGCCGGGCCACCGTCCAGGACCCGCTCGACGTCCCGGCGCTCCCGGCCGAGGCCCTGCTGCTGCCGCCCTGCCCGACGATGTCCTGCTCGGCCCCGGTGGGGCCGCTCACCGCGACGCTGCGCCGGACCGCCGTCCGGTCCGGGGCTCTCCCGTACGGCTGTTACGTGCGGAAGAGGTGTCGGCGCGGGCTGCGGACTCGGCTCCGGCCCGGCTCTTCCCCACCGCCAGCTGCTGAGCAGCTGTGCGGCGGGGCCGTGTTGGCGGGCCGTCAGGGCTTGCGGCGGATGGTCCCGGCGGCAATCCACTGGACCAGGGTGACGGCAAGGTGCACGGCCGCCTGCGCTGCTTTGAGAGTGACGGGGGCACTGGTCAGCCCGCCGGGATGCCGGTCACGGTGCCCCTCCCACAGGAGCGTGACCATCGCCGTGAACGCCTCGGGGCCCGCCGGCGCCGCGTTGACCAAGGATCACGAGCTCGAACTGGTCCGGATGGCTCCGGAGCTCGCGCAGGACAGTACCAAGCGTCGGCTTGTCCTTCGGCGGCAGGAGCACAGGGGGATCGCGACGTCCTCGACGGCCCGCCCGGCCGTCCCGGCTGCCCGCCGACGCTGGACCCGCGCCGCTGCGCCCGTCCGTCCCGGCTGCGGGGGCGGACGGGCGGCCTTGCCGGGGCTGCTGGGCCGGGTCGACGTCTCCTGCTCCTAGCCGCGCTGCTCGCCGTCGCGCTGCGCCCAGGCCGCCCTGCTCGCTGCTCGCCACCGCGCCGGTCGGACCGTCGTCCCGGATGCTGTGCGCCGCCCGGCGCGGCCTCGCCCTCGCCCTCGCCCTTGGACCCGGCGCCCGGGCCCCACCGACCCACCGTTTGACCGCTGGCTTCGGACCTGAGGCCACTTGCTGCTGTGCTGCCGCCCCCGGGGCCGCTCGTCCCGGCTGCGCGCGGCCGCCCTCGTCGTGCTGCGTCCGGGCCGTCCCGGTCCCGGCTGCCAGTGCCGCCGTCGGGCCGCCGTCCCGGCCGGCCGTTCACCGCGGTGCTGCCCGTTGGGCCGCCGTCCTGGCCTGCTCGTTGCCCGCCACCGCTTCGGCCGGGCCGTCGTCCCGCCCGCCGGCGGAGGCCGCGTCACGGCCGTCTTGCTCCTGCCCGCCGTCCGGGGCACTGCCTACCGGCCGCCTCCTCCGCCGCCATCCGCCGCCAGCCCCGCCGTTCCGTCCCGGCTGCCCGGCCGTCCCTCGTCGGCTCCTGTGCCGTGCCGCCGTCCTGGGCGACGAGGGCCAGCTGTTCGCCGTCGTGCTGCGCCCGGGTGGCTTTGTTCATGAGTTGCGGTTCTGGCTCAATTTTTGTGGTGCCGCCACGCTGAGTGACAGCTAACAAGTCGGGCGCTGCGAGTCCCCACGTCAGAACGGCGGATCTTCGGTGTCACCTCCAGTCCCGTGGTTTGCCAACCAGTAGTCATAATCGGCCAGGCGTGCTTGCAATTCACGGGATGCGATGTCGTTCGCGTCTTCAAGATCACTGGTGTCGTAACCCCAGGCGTTGAGTGCATCCAGGGCGCGGTCGCGGTGGTAGCGGTTGGTGCTGGTGGTCAGCAGGTAGCGGGCGTGTTCGACCAGCTCGGCCCGGTGTGTAATAAGCCTGCGGTCCTTTGTGAGGGGGATGGCTGCCACGAGGGCCTCGTCGCGTACTTTCGCATTGTCATGGCCGAGGAACGGCTGAACTGCGGAGTAGATAGCCGGCCGCAGGTTCCTAAAGGTGCGCGTGTCCGGGCATGCTTGGAGAAAACCTTCGCCGAAAAGGTACTCGGCGTCGTAGGCGGTGGCGCCGAGCCTGTTCAGTAGCGACGCGCGGGTGGGATGGCGTGATGGCACGTCAGCGTCGTGGTCGAGGTCGCCCACTTCGGTGGCCGGATGGTTGAGGATGGCTGCGAAGTACAAAGCCACCGGCACGGTGACTTCGTAGATGGTGTTCTGGTGGTCCACCTCATCGCTCACGTCCTTGACGGCGGCTGCCCTGGCGGCCGGGTTGGGGTCGAGGAGACGCGCCAGGGCGACCGGCAGGGATGCGCCCGTCCCGTAGGGGGTGGCGAGCGATGCCCAGTCTGTACCCTCGAGAAGCTCCTGATAGTGGGGCAGCCTGTCGGGATGGATGCACTTTGTCCAGCTGCCGCGGTTGGTCACAGGCCGAGGCTATAGCGTCGCCACGAGAGCGTTGTGCGTGGTGTCACCCACTGAGCAGGACACGCTTTCGTAAGAGATTGAACCCGGCGCGGCCGAACATCTGGCGCTTGAGCATCTTGATCCGGTTGACGTGGCCTTCGACGACGCCGGAGTTCCAGGGCAGGGTGAGTCCTGCGATGACGGCGGCGCGGTCGCGGTCTATGCCGGCGGCGAGGGTGTGGAGGCTGGGCAGGTCGTCCTGGCGGACGGCGTCGAGCCATTCCGGGAGACGCCCGCCCTGGCGCTCGGTGAGCATGACGGCGAAGGAGCGGACGTGCCGGGTCAGGGCGTCGAGCTCGGGGCAGTGGGCCAGGATGGTCTTGAGTTGAAGCTGTTCGGCCTCCGACAGCGCCGTGGGCCGCCGGAGGATCCAGCCGGCGACGGTGCGGGGCGCCGGCGGCAGGGCGGTCACCGGCCGGGGCGAGGTCCGCTTCCGCCGCAGATAGGCGCTGACACGCTGGTAGCTGCCCTTGTAGCCGAGTGGGACGATCTCCTCCCAGAGCTTCCAGGCGTTGGTGCAGCCCTCGTTCCAGCGATCGTCGAGGTAGGGCTTGTACTCGTCCAGGACGGACGGGCAGTTCTGCCACTGGCCCCGGAAGAACTCCTCTGGGTCCGCAGCGTCAGCCAGGGCTTTGACTGTGCGCCAGGTCATGCCGAGCTGCCGTTGGATGGCGCGTCTGCTGTGCCCCGCGGCCAGCAGGGCGTGCACCTCGGCGTGCCGGACTCGGGTGCGGTCGGCGAACCGGTAGCCCGTCGGCCAGGGCTGGTCCACGTTCTCCTCCCGGCCCGCAGGCTCGACAGCGACGTCTCGACCGGGCAAAGGAGTTGCGGCGTGCAGGCATTGCCGGTGGCGGGCGACGGCCCGCTCGGCCGCTTCGCTGAGGTTGTGCCACAGGTGCCAGCGATCCGCAACCTGGATGGCCTGCGGTGCTCCGGCGGTGGCGCCCTCGGCGAAGAACGGCGCACGGTCGCGACAGACGACCTCGACACCCGGCCGCGCGGCCAACCAGGCCGCCAGACTGGACGCCTCCCGATCGGGCAGCAGGTCCACCGGCCGGCGTGTCTCGGCGTCGACCAGCACCGTCCCGTAGGCACGGCCCTTGCGTGTCGCGTACTCGTCGACGCCCACCACCCGCGGGGCCGGCGGCTGCGGATCGGGAAGCTCTCCGACCAGCCGCAGCACCGTGCTCCGGCTCACCGACACCCCGAACACGGTTGCCAGCCGGGCACCGGCCCGCCCGGCCAGCGCCAGGCCGACCGCAGCGAGCGTCGCCCGCAACTGCTCGGTCCACCGGCCGTGGCGGCGGGTCAGCCCTTCGATCTGCTCGACGAAGGTCCGCCGCCCGCACGACGGGTCGCCGCACACGAAGCGCCGCACCCACAGGCTCAGCCGGACCTGCCTCCCTCCGACCGGACCATCAACGGGAAACCGCAGGTAGGAGCTGTGCACCCGGGTCGACCATCCACCGCACCCCGGGCAGCCGTGCCCCGCCGCCGAAGACTTGACCCGCACGGTCACCAACTCGACGTCCACATCGACCGACAGCACCGCAACACCCACGACCGACGGAAACAGCAGCCCCTCCAGCCGGGGCACCAGATCATCCACGGTCCCGCACTGTCAGCCATCACGACCCGGCCACTGGCGAAATCCGGGCAACTTCCCGACTCCGACCGCACCGCCGCATAGTCACTCACCGTGCGCAGACCACGGAAGTTGAGCCAGAACCGCAACTCGTGGACAGAGCCACCCGGGCCACGTCGGCCGGGAGCTGCCCGGCCGGCGCGCCACCTCGCCGTCCAGGCCGCCGCCGCGTCCGGCCGCCTGCTGCGCGCCGGGCCGCGACCGTCCAGTCCCGGCTGAGGGGTCAGAGCGGGGCCGCCCCAGGGACCCCTGCGCAGTCCCCGGGCGGCGACGGCCGACCGCTCGCCGCCCCGCTCGCTGGCCCCTCCGTCCCGACCGTCCCCCGTCCGCTGCTCGCCGTCGTCCTCGGCGTCGTCCGGGACCGGCTTCTCGACACCCTGCTCACCGCGATGCCGGGCCTCCGTCCGGGCCAGGACCGGCCTGCCCGGGGCCGATGCGGTGGATGACGGTCGTACGTGCCGCCGTGCTGCGCCGTCCCCGTCCCGGCCGCGGAGAACGCTGCGCCGGCTCGACGTCCTGAGGGTGCTGCCGGCCGCCGTCCAGGGCCCGCCCGTTGGCCGCTGCGCCGGGCTGCCCGCCCGGGGCCAGCCTGCGGTCGACGGCTTCGCCGGGCCCGCCGTCCGGTCGGGAAGGCCGGCGGAACTTCGGGCTGGACGCCGCGCGAGCTCGCAGGGAAGTTGTCGGCGTCCCGGAACAGTATCCGCCGACCTCTTGTCCCGTAGGTCAGCCCCCGCGCACGACCCGTAAGGCAGGACGCCGTCCTCCCACGCCGACCGCCGGCTGGACGCCACCGCGTGAACATCACCCCCGCCAACGCGCGGACCGGACCAGGGCCGCAAGCGCCGCCTCGGCGGGTGGGTCAGCCGGCTCGTCGGTGCACCGGGAACGGCAGCGGGTGCTGCCCGTGAGCCGCTGCCAGTTCGGCTCGGCGTTCCGCAGCAGCGGCTTGCCATTGCTCAGGGTTGCAGTCCCGCTCAGCGCGCTCGGCGCATCGTGCGCACCGGCCCGCTTTCAGGCCGTTCTCCAGGGCGCTTGCGAGGCAGCTGCCACCGCGGGCCAGCTCAAGCCACAGGGTCGGCCGGCCGGCCCGGGTCAGCCGCCGACGGGCCTGGTGGCTGATCCGGCCGCCGGTCACCCGGACCACGAGTGGCCATGGATCTGCTGCGGCTTCCTCCGGCACGCGCGCCTCCGCTCCCGCTGCCGAGCCTGGAGCACACCATCCCACGACACGGGCCGTGTCCATCAGCCAGCGGGGTGAGTGGCGCTGCGCCGGGCCGCCCCCGGCCTGCCCGCTGGCGGGCCGTCGGCCTGGCCGCCGCTCCGGGACCCGCTCGCTGCCCGCTGTCGCGCCCTGGGGCCTGTCCGCCCGTACACCCGCCCGGGGCCCTGCGCCGCCGCCGTCCTGGTCCTGCCCGTCGTCGTGCCTGCCGTCCTGGGGCCGGCTTGCTGGTCGACGGCGACCCTGCTGCGCCGGCCCGCGTGCCCCGGCCGCCGTCCTCGTCGTCCGGCCGTCACGCTCGCAGCGCTCCGTCCAGGGCCTGCTCGCCGCTTCGGCACCCGCGCGTCCCGGCTGCGGGGCCGGGTGTTCGCCGCCGTCCGCTCGGCGGCGGTGGTCCTGCTCGCCGCTCGCTGTCCCGGCTTGGCTGCCCTGGCGACGACGGCCGGCTGCTCGGTCACGTCGTCCCGGCTGGCTGCCCGTCGTGCTGCGCCCGAGCCGTCGCGGCTGAGGGTCGATGCGCCCTGAGCCGCCGTCCGGGCCGGCCGCCGGGGGCTGCGTACCGTAGCCCGGCCGCTGCTCGTCGACGTGCTGCTCGCCCCGGCGCTGTCCCGGCCGCGGGCCGGCTGCTCGTCGTCGTCCTGGTCTTGGTGGTGCTGTCGGCGTCCTCGGCGACGTCCAGGGTCTGCTCGCCGCCGTCCCCGGGGCCAGGGCCCGCCGCCCGACATCCTGCTTTGCCTGCTCGGTCGGCCTGGTGGTGCTGTTCGCCGTGCCGTTGCGGGCCTGCTCGTCCCGGCTGCGGGGGACTGGGTGCTCGCAGCCGTCCCAAGTGCTGCGCCGGGGCGCTGTCCTGGTCCTCGTCGTGCTGCGCCCGGGCCGCCCCGTCACGGCTGCGCGCCGTCCCGGCTGGCCCCGGGGTTCCGGGCGGTCGGTGTCCTGCTCGCCGCCGTGCTGCGCCTGGTCCTGGACGGCGGGTCGGGGCCAGGACGGCGGGGATGGGTTTTTCCCATGGGTTTTTGATGGTTTTTTGCATGGGCGGGTTGGGGGTTTTACTGGAATTCTGCGCCCTATCGTCAGCGGTCCGCTGAACGGATTTTCTGAGGGAGTGTGGGGTGGATTCCCTGGGGCTACACAGGGGCCAGGGTGATGCATTGTCAGGGCGCGGGGCCGGTCGCGTGGTCGGGTGCGGCGGATTTGGTGACGGCGGCATTCTGAACCGGGATTGGTGGCCATTCCAGGGGCGTTTCGGGTCCTGCTCCGGACCCCAACTGGTCTGTACCACTCAGTACCGGTGGTTGGTGACGGTTCGTGGCGTCGAGATGGGGAGGGGTTGCGCCGGGTATGGCTGTGTGTCACTATCGGACGGCGGACCGGGAGGGCCGGCTCCGAGGCGCCATCGAGGGCGGGAAGGCGGCGACGAAGCCGAGACCCCACCGTTCCTCCCAGTCAGCAAGGCGCACGGAGTGCGCCAAAAACCCCAACTGACCAGTAGTAACACCAGACAAGGCCAGCCAGACATCCGGCCCGAAGGGCCCCGGCGCGGACGCGCCGACCTCCACCCCGACGACCACCAGGCCGCCGAGCCAAACAGATCG
>NZ_JBEXJK010000134.1:0-19299 GCF_040609095.1 Kitasatospora sp. NPDC004799 | reverse complement strand
GCACGCCACCGAACCACCGCACGGCGGCGACCGCCGCCGCCCGGCCGACCCGGGGCCCGGAGCGGGCGCCGCGGACGGCACCGTCCCGGCCGCACCACCGCGCGGCGGCGCCGTCAGCGCCCCCGCGCCCCGGGCTCTGCCCGACACGCTCGCCCTCGGCCGGGCCCTGCGCCCGCTCAAGCGCCGTACCCCCAGCGCCTCCCGCTTCGAACTCGACGAGGTGGCCACCACCGAGGCCATCGCCCAGACCGGACTGCTCCAGGGCGTGCTGCGGCCCCAGCAGGAACCGTGGCTGCGCCTCGCGCTGGTGGTCGAACGGGGCCTCGCGATGCAGGTGTGGGAGGACCAGATCGGCGCCCTGCGCGCGCTGCTCGAACGCACCGGCGCGTTCCGCCGGATCGACCGCTTCGGCCTGCACTGGTCCGAGCCGGAGCGGCGGCCGGTCCTCACCCGGCACCGCGGCGGCCCGACCGAGGCCGTCCTCAGCCCGCTCGGCATCACCTCCGCCGCCGAGCGCACCATGGTCCTGGTCGTCAGTGACGGCAGCTCCGCGCTCTGGGCCGACGGCCGGATGGCCCCGCTGCTGCACGCCTGGGCCGAGCAGGGACCGACCGCGATCGTGCACGCCCTGCCGCGGCGCCTGTGGCCCGGCAGCGGCATCACCACCACCCCGTGGCAGACCGCCGCCCCGGCGGCCGGCCGGCCCAACAGCACCTGGCGCACCACGGACCCGGTCCTGCCGCCCGAACTCGCGCCCTACGACGGGCAGATGGCCATCCCCGTGCTGGCCCTCACGCCCGCCTCGCTGACCGCCTGGGTGCAGACCACCACCGTCCCCGGCCGCCCGGCGCTCCAGCACCTGTGGTCCGGCTCCGCCGAACCGCCGGAGCCCGCCCGCACCGACCCCGCCGACCGGCTCGCCCACTTCCTGCGCACGGCCTCGCCGGAGGCCCGCCGGCTGGCCGCCCACCTCGCGGCCCGGGGCACCGTGACCATGCCGGTCATGCAGCTGATCAACGCCTACGCCAACGGCCCCGACAACACGGCCGCGCTCGCCGAGGTCGTCCTGGGCGGGCCGCTGCACCACCCGGCCGGGGACGGCGCCGACCCCGCCGACACCCCGCACCTGCGCTTCTCCGTCGACCCCGGGGCGACCGACGCGCTGCTCGACCTCCTGTCGCTCGACCAGCTCCTGGACTGCAACGAGCACGTCTCCCGCCAGCTCGAACGGCTGGCCGGCCGCTCCGCCCACTTCCCCGCCTGGCTGCGGCCGCCCTGCGGCGACGTCCCGTTCGCCCTGCTCTCCGACCCGCTCCGGATCGCCCTCGGCCTCCCGCCGGTGGACGTGCCGCAGGAGCGCCCCGGGACGCCGGAACGGCCCGCGGGCCCCGCACCGGCGCCGGCACCGGCCCCGGCCGCCGACCGCTTCACCGCCGAGGTCAGGAGCCTGCTGGACCGGGAGCGGCGGATCGACCCGCGGCGGCCGGAGGCGCCTCTCGAACTCCTGGCACTGGCCGCGCCCCACGCGTCGATCGAGGACTGGTCCCGGATCCGCGACGCCGCCCGCGACCTGGCCGAGCGGTTCCCCGCGGACTACCGGCGGGGGCTGGCCTGGGCCCTGGACCAGCTCGGCTCCCGCCTCGCGCTCGCCGACCGCGTCGGCGACGCGCTGGCCGCCGCCGAGGAGTGCGCCGAGCTGCTGGACGGGCTCGTCGGAGAGCCCGGGAGCCCGCTCGCCCCGCGGCGCGTCGAGGCCCTGCTCACCCTGGGCAACCGGCTGCGCGCCGCGGACGCCTCCCGGGCCGCCCAGGACGCGGACCGCCGGGCCGTCGCCGCGTACGAGGAGCTGGACGAGGCCGACCGCGCCGCGCTGGCCCCGCCGATCGAGCGCACCCTGCAGACCCTCCGCGTCCGCACGGCCCAGGCCGGAGCGACCGAGGAGACGATCGCCGAGCTGGCGGCGGCCGTCGCGGAGCTGCGCCGCGCGCCCGCGACGGACGACGGGCAGCGGACGGCGCTCGCCCTCGCGTTGGGCGACCTGGCCGAGGAACTCCTCGGCGCCGACCGGTACGACGAGGCCCTCGCCCCGGCCGAGGAGTGCCTCGACCACCACCGCCGGCTGGCCGCCGCGGGCGCTCCCCCCTCGCAGGCCCACGCCTCGGCGCTCGGGATCCTGGGCACCGTCCTGCTCACCGTCGGCCGGGCGGACGAGGCCGTGGACGCGGCCCTCGAACGCGTCGCCCTGCTCCGCGCGCTGGCCGAGGCGGGCGAGCTCGTGAGCCTCGAACTCGCCGACGCCCTCGACGACCTGGCGATCTGGCTGCCGTCGGACCGGCTGCCCGAGGCACTGGCCGCCTCCGGGGAGTCCGTGGCGGTGCTGCGCCAGCTGGCCGCCGCCGCACCGGAGCTGAGCGGCGACCTCGCCTGGAGCCTGAACACCCACGGCCGCCTGCTGGCCCTGGCCGACCGCCCGGAGGAGGCCGTCGCCGCCGCCGAGGAGCGCGTCCGCGCCCTGAGGGCGACCGCCAACCCCGGAGGACAGCTCCGGCGCACCCTGGCCGAAGCGCTGGAGACCCTGGCCGACCGGCTCCTCACCGTCGACCGCGCCGAGGAGGCGACCACCGCCGCGACGGAGGCCGCCGGGCTGCTGCGCGAACTCACCGAGACCGACCTCCTCTCCCACGGCGCCGCCCTGAGCCGGGTGCTGCGCGTCCTCGACCAGGCCCTGCACCGGACGGAGCGGCACGAGGAGGCGGCCGCCGTCGACGAGGAACGGGTGGCCCTGGTGCGCGACCTCGTCGTCATCGACCCGGCCGCCTTCCGGCCCGAACTCGTGGACGCCCTGGGCCAGCTCGCCCTGGAGCACTCGCACGTCGACCGGACCTCCGCCGCCTCGGCGGCCGCCCGCGAGGCGGTCGCGCTCGCCCACGGACTGGCGGACCGCTCCCTGCTCTCCTGGACCCAGGACATCCTGGCCATCGTCCTCGCCCGGAACGGCGACGTCCCCGAGGCCGTCGCGGTCGCCGCGGAACGGGTCGACCTGGTCCGCGGCCTGCTGGCGGAGAACCGCGACACCTACGGCCCCGAGCTCGCCGACGCGCTGTTCAGCCTGGCGACCCTGCTCAGCCGGGGCCGCGAGTTCGAACCCGTCGTCACGGCGGCCGCGGAGGCCGTCGAGCTGTACCAGGAGTTCGACAGCCCCGAGAGCCTGGCCGCGGTCCTGGGCGTGCTCGGGCGTTCCCTCGCCTCGCTGGGCCGGCACGAGGAGGCCGTCGACGTCTCGGCCCGGCAGGTCGCCGTCCTGCGCGGGCTGCCCGACCCGGAGGGCCACCGGTCCGACCTCGCCGACGCGCTGCTGGACCTGGCCATCCGTCACAACGAGGTGGGCCGTTACGAGGACGCGATCCCGGTGGGCCGGGAGGCGGTGGACCTCCACCGGCTCCTCGCCGCGGCGGACGGGCACGACGCCCGGATCAGTCTGTCCTGGGCCCTGAACAGCCTCCACCACTCGCTCGTCCAGGCCGACCGCGGCTCGGACGCCGTCCCGACCGCGGAGGAGTCGGTGGCGCTCCTGCGGGAACTCGCCGCGGCCGACCCGGACGGGCACCTGCCGCAACTCGCCGCGGCCCTCAACATCCTCGCCCTGGGCCTCGCGGTGGCGGACCGGGAGGACGAGGCCCTGACCGCGGCCCTGGAGGCCGTCGACCTGTACCGCCGGCTCACCCGGGACGCCGACACCCACCGGCCCGGCCTCGCCAGGACGCTGAACACCCTCCAGCGGCGCTTCGCGGAGGCGGGGCGCGAAGCGGAGGCGCTCGCCGCCGCCGAGGAGGGCATCGCCCTGCTGCGGCCGCTGGCCGACGCCGATCCGGCCACGTACACGGGTGACCTGGTCGACGCGCTCGCCCAGCTGTCCGACCTGCTCGTCTCGCTCGGCCACTACGCGGACGCCCTCGAGGCGGCCGGCGAGGCCGTGGCCATCGCCCGGGCCGCCGTCGCCCGGGCCGCCGAGGAACGGGACGCCGAGGAACGGGACGCCGAGGACCGGCCCCCCGGCGCGGACCTGCCGGATCTCACCACCGCGCTGCGCGCCCTCGGCCGTCAGCTGACCACGACCGGTCAGTACGAGGGGGCCGTCGCCGTCATGACGGAGCGGGTCGACCTGCTCCGGGTGCTCGCCGCCGCCGACCCGGCCGAGCACCGGCGCACGCTCGCCCGGGCCCTGGGCGACCTGGCCTTCGCCCTGATCGAGCTGGGCCGGGAGGCGGAGGCGCTCGCGGCCGCCCAGGAGGCCGCCGCGATGTTCCGGGAGCTCGGGCCGCCGCCCGACGAGCAGCCCGACGAACTCCTGACCACGATCCTCTCCCCGATCGCCAGGCTGCTGAACCGGGACGACCGGTTCGCGGAGGCCGTGGCGGCCACCGAGGAACGGATCGCCCTGCTGCGGCCCGCCGCCGACGGCCCCGTCCGGCACCGGGCCGCGCTCGCCGACGCCCTGGACGACCTCGCGAGCTACCTGTCCCGGCTCGACCGGCCCGCCGAAGCCCTGGCGGCCGCCCTGGAGGCCGTCGCCCTGGGCCGGGACCTCGCCCGCCCGGACCTCCCGGGGCACGGCCCCGGCCTCGCCTGGGCCCTGTCCACCGCGGCCCTCCGGCTGGAGGAGGCGGGCCGTCCGGCGGACGCGCTCGACGCGTTCCGGGAACGGGTCGCCGTGCTCCGGCGGCTGAGCGATCACGATCCGGCGGCCCACCTGGCCACCCTCCACCACGCCGTGCGGATGCTCGCCGACCGGCTCACCACGCACGGGCTCGGCGACGAGCTGTCCGCGCTGGCACTGGAGACCGTCGGCCGCACGCCCCCCGGCCCGTCCACCGACGACGAGTACCTGACGGCGCGGCTGGACGCCCTCGGCGAACTCACCGACGACCTGGTGTACGTGGGCCGGTCCGCCGACGCCCTGCCCGTCACCGCCGCGCACGTCGCCGTGCTGCGGGAGGCCGTCGGCCGGGACGGGGCACGCTTCACCGACCGGCTCGCCGCAGCCCTGCAGTACCACGGCCGGCTGCTGTCCGGCGTCGAACGGTTCACCGAGTCGGTCGCGGCCTGCGAGGAGGCCGTCGCCCTGCTGGAGGGCCCCGCCGGCACGGGGGCGCCCGAGCACGCCGCCGCCCTCGCGGACGCCCTCGACGACCTGGCGCTGCGGCTCGGCGAGGCGGGCCGGACGGAGGAGGCGCTGGCGGCCGCCAGGACCGCCGTGGCCCGGTTCCGCGAACTCGTCGCCCACGACCCGGAGGCCGGACTGCCGGGCCTCGGCTGGGCGCTGCAGACCCTGGACCAGCGGCTCACCGCGGTCGGGGCGCAGGACGAGGCCCTGGACGCGGCCGCGGAACGCGTCCGGGTGCTCGCCCGGCTGGCCGAGCAGGCCCCGGGCGCGCACGACCGGGCGTACGCCGAGGCCGGCGAACTGCTGGCGATCCGGCTGGACGACCACGGCCGGCCCGAGGAGGCGGTGCCGCTCCTCGACCGGGCGGTGCGGACCTACCGGGAGCTCCACCGGGCGAGCCCCGAGGCGCACCGCACCGATCTCGCCCACGCGCTCGGCAACCTGGCGTACCTGCTCGCCGGGACGGGGCAGCCGCAGTCGGCGCTGGCCGCCGTCGAGGAGGCGATCGCCCTGGTCGGCGGGCGGGCCCGGGACGTACCGGCGGAGGAGCAGCCGTTCCTCGCCTGGGCCCTGGGGGTCCGGGTCGCGACCCTCCGGGACCTCGACCGGCCGGCCGACGCCCTCGCGTCGGCGCGCCGGCGGGTCGACGTGCTCCGCGGTCTGGTCCGGCAGGGCCCGGGGTACACCGCCGACCTCGCCGAGGCCCTGCGCGACCTGTCCGGCCTGCTCCCCACGGCCGGGGCGGCCCCGGCCGAGGCGGCGGCCGCCCGGCGGGAGGCCGAGGTGCTGGAGGCTGCCTCGGCCGAGGAGTAGTCGGGTCAGCGCGGCGCCGGGGGCCAGGGGGTGGCGGCGGGGGTGAGGGTGGAGAGGGACTGGCGGAGCCGGCGGACGGCCGGGTGGTGGGGGCCGTCGCGGCGTTCGCGGTCGAGGAGCAGCGGGAGCAGCCACTGCCAGGCGTTCTGCGGGTCCCCGGTGGCGGCGAGGTGGAGGCCGATGCGTTCGCGGAGGTCGTAGGCGCGCTCGGGGTCGGTGTCGAGGCCGGATTCGAGGCGGGCGGTGTGGGCGGTGAGCAGTGCCCGGTACTCGGCGAGGGCCTCGGCGCCGTGGCCGAGCCGGTCGAGGCAGAGGGCGGCGCGGTAGCGGTGGTCGAGGCCCTGGGGGCCGTGCGGGCCGCCGTCGGCGGTGGCGGCGAGGCGGCGGTACTCGGGCAGGGCCTGCTGGGGGTGGCCCTCGTGCAGCAGGGTGCGGGCGTAGATGGTCCGGATGGTGCGCACCAGGGGCGCGGCGTCGCCGAGTTCGGCCTCGGCCCGGGGCAGCAGTCGGGCGGCCAGGCCGAGCACCTCGGGGTGCCGGCCGGCGTCGACCAGGTCGGAGAGCCGGGCGCACTCGGCGCCGAGGTCCGGCCCGGCGGCGCCGGTGGGGACGGCGGGAGGTGCCGTCGGGGCGGGCGGCATGAGGAAGGGCCGCGGCTCGGAGCGGACCGCCGGTGCCGGGGCGGCCGGCGCGGCGGCCGGCTGCGGCTGGTGCGGGTAGCGGAACGGGCGGGCCGGGTCCGGCAGCGGGGTGTAGCGGGGCTGCGGGGCGCCCTCGGCCGGGGGCAGCAGCGGGAGCAGCCGCGCGTACACGGCCTGGGCGTCGGCCGGGCGGTCGGCGGGCTGCTTGGCGAGCAGGTCGAGCACCAGCCGCTCCAGCGGCGGCGGCACCTCGGGGCGCAACTGCCGTAGCGGGACGGGCGGTTCGTCGACGTGCCGGCGCAGGACGCCGAGCGCGGTGGGGGCCCGGAAGGGCTCCTCGCCGGCCAGCATCTCGTGCAGCAGGCAGCCGAGCGCGTAGAGGTCGCTGCGCGGGTCGGCGGTGGCGGCGAGGGCCTGCTCGGGGGCCATGTAGGAGGGGCTGCCGACGGGCACGCCGGTGAGGGTGAGCCGGGTGGTCTCGGTGTCGAGGGCGGTGGCGATGCCGAGGTCGAGCAGCACGGTGCGGCCGTCCTCGCGGACCATGACGTTGCTCGGCTTGAGGTCGCGGTGGACCACCGGGATGGCGTGGACGGCGGCCAGCGCGGTGCACAGCTGCGCGGCGACGGCCGCCGCGCGCTCGATCGGGAAGGGCGCGTCCTCGGCGATGAGGTCGGCCAGGCTGACGCCGGGGACGCGCTGCATGACGAGGTAGAGCTCGCCCTCGTCCTCGCCCGCGTCGAAGACGGTGACCAGCCCGGGGTGGTCCAGCGCGGCCGTGACCCGGCACTCGCGCAGGAAGCGCCTGCGCAACTCGTCGCCGTGGCGGGCCCGTTCGCCGCCGGATCCGGTGCCGCCGGGGAGCAGGTGCTCGGGGCGGAGCAGCTTGACGGCGACCGGGCGGTGCAGCCGTTCGTCCTGGCCGGCCCAGACCTGGCCCATGCCGCCGTGGCCGATCTTCTCTTCGAGCCGGTAGCGGTCGGCGATCAGCCGGGCGGCGGTCACGGCCGGTCCTCGCGGGCCTGTCGGCGCAGCAACTCGCCGAGCTCGCGCAGGTCGTGGTCGGTCTCGGGGGCGGGGGCGGGCACGGGGGCTGCCGGGGGTGCCAGGGCGGGAGGCGGCGTGGGCAGGCCCGCGGGCGGTGCCGCGGGCGGTGCCGTGGGCGCGGGCATCCCGTACCCGGGCAGGGTCGCCGCGTACGGCGCGGCGGGCTGCGGGACGGCGTGCGGGGCGGTCCTCGGTCCGGTCTGCGGCGCGGGCGGCCCGGCCAGCCAGACCGCGCGGCTGTCCAGCACCAGGAAGTGCGCGGGCGGCAGGAGCCACAGCACGGCCAGCGTGATCGAGGCGGTGGTGTCGGCGGTCGGGTCCTTCAGGCTGCCCGAGATCCCGGCGGCGACGATCATGGCGAGCAGCAGCGCGCAGAACACCACCGCGCCGGCGATGTCGTACGCCCGTCGGCGCCGGACCGCCAGCAGCAGCGAGGGGACGGCCCCGAGCAGGCCGAAGGTGAGCAGCGGGGCCAGCGCGCACGCCACCCGCGCGGCCAACCCGAACCGCCCGGGAATCGGCGCCGGTCCGACCGCCGCCGCCACCTGCGTGGGCGCGTACCCCGGCCCGTACGGCGTTCCGCCGGGCGGCGGTCCGAACTGCCCGGGGTACTGCCCTGACATGCGCGCTCCTGAGCTGGTGAGGACCGGCACCGAGGGCGGTGCGAACGGTTGCGCACACCGTACCGCCCGACCCGGCCGCTCCGGAGGGCTTCCGTCCGGCCGCCGCCGCATCGGGATCCCGCCGCTGACCCGGAACCACCGCCGCAACCGGCCCCGGGCCGACGGCAACGGACGCCCGGTCACCGGAACGTCGGCGACACCCCGGACGGCACTGCCCAGCCCGCCACCGCACCGGCCCTCGGCACCGCCCGCTCGCCCACCCGCCGCCACCCCCACCGGCTCCGGATCACCCTGCACACCCCCGCAGCGCGACACCACCAGGAACCCGGTCCCCGGAGCACCGGCAACGGCCCAGGCGGGACCGCCCGACCACCGACACATCGGCCTCCCGCGCGTACCGCCTCCGTCACCGGCCTCGGACCGGCGACGCCGGACCGCCGATCGCCAGAGCGCCAGCAGCGGCCCCGGGCAAGACCGCCCGACCTCCTAACCGAAGCCGCCTCCCAACCCGCCCCGACCTCAGACCGGCGGCAGCAAGCTGCCCGTCGCCAGGGCGTCAGCGACCACCCGGGCGACGCCGCGCCCGAGGATGGCGGCCCGGGCAAGGGCAGTGTCGACGCCGGACCGCCGATCGCCAGAGCGCCAACAGCGGCCCCGGGCAAGACCACCCGACCACCGAACCGAAGCCACCTCCCAACCCGCCCCGACCTCAGACCGGCGGCAGCAAGCTGCCCGTCGCCAGGGCGTCGGTGGCCGCCCGGGCGAGGCTGCGGCCGAGGGTGGCGGCCTGGGAGAGGGCGGTGTCGAAGGCGGCGAGGCGGGCGAAGGCGGCGCCGAGGCACTGCTGGGCGGGGAGCGGGAGGCGGGGCAGTTCGACCCGGCGGATGTCGAGGCGGGCGGTCGTGGTGGCGTGGCTGGCGGCGCGCCGGGTGCCGGCGGTGGAGCGGAACTGGCCGGCCAGGAACTCGGGGTCGAGGGCGGCCGGGTCGGGCCGCAGGAGGTGGAGCTGGCGGCCGAGCGCGACGCCCACCAGCGGGCCCTCGGCCGGGACGACCCGGGCGGTGCCGCCGCCGAGGGCGGGGACCAGGACGTCACCGGGGCGGGTGCGGACGTCCCCGGCCGGGCCGGGGCCGGTGGCCAGGACGGCGCTGGGCGCGGCTCCGGTGGCGAGGTCCTGGTCGGTGACGACGGGGATGCTGCCCGGCCCCGCACCGGCCGGCCGGGTGGTGGTGCCGGTGCCGGTGCCGGTGCCGGAGGAGTACACCTCCAGCGCGCCGCCGCGGACCAGCTCGCCGATGGTGACCGTCCCGACCGGAGCCGCCCCGGAAGCCCCGGATGCCCCGTCGAACCCCCCGCCGGGCGCGCTCCCCGGCTGCGGCAGCAGGGTGGCCGGGTCGGGCAGGCCGGCCAGCAGCTCGGCCAGCCGGCCGCCGAGGTGGGAGAGTTCGGCCGCGCCGCCGAGCGGGGCGGCGGGCGGGACGTGCCGGGCCGGGGAGAGGTCGGTCTCGTCGTCGAGCAGGTCGATGGCGGCCATCGCCCGGTGCACGCCGGGGCGGTCGGCGGGGACCGGCAGGCCCTCGCGCGCGGCGAGGTCGAAGCCGCGCCAGGCGTCCAGGACGGTGCGGCGCAGCTCGGCCCAGTCGACCTTGTCCCGGCCGCCCTCGGCGGTCGGCGTCCCGGCGGCCCCGGCCGGCCCGGCGGGCGCCGCCCCGGCGTCGAGCAGCAGCACCTGGCGGAAGTCGTCCCCCGGCCGGGGCGCGCGCAGCACCCACAGGTGCAGCGGGACGCCGTACGGCGGGGCGGCGCCGGCGGGCAGCGCGATGACGGCCCGCAGCGCGCCGGAGCGGAGCAGCTCGGCCCGGATGCGGCGGCCGGCCCGGCGGGCGGCGACGGTCGGCGGGAGCAGCAGCGCGGCGAGGCCGCCGGGGCGGGTGTGCGCGAGGCAGTGCAGCACCCAGGCGAGCTCGGACTCGCCGCGCGGCGGGACGAGCCCGCCCGGCCAGCGGGTGTCGAACTGCAGCTCGTCGTGGCCCCAGTCGCGGTCGTTGTACGGGGGCTGGCAGAGCACCGCCTCGAAGGTGTCGCCGGGGAAGCCGTCGGCGCGCAGGGCGTCGCCGGCCCGCAGGTCGAGCGGGAGCGGACCGGGCTCGTCGGCGGGGGCGTGCAGGGCGAGCCGGAGCCGGGCGAGGGCGGCGGTGACCGGGTCGGCGTCCTGGCCGTAGCGGCCGGTGGTCGGCGGGTGGGCGAGCAGGACGGCGCCGAGTCCGACGGCCGGGTCGAGCACGGTGGCGGGGACGCCGGCGACGGCGGCGAGCAGGTCGGCGGCCTCCGGCGGGGTGGGGCTGAGCTGCCGAGTGTTGGCCTCGGAGTACCGGGTGAGCAGCTGCTCGTACGCGCCGGCCGGGCCGGCCTGGGCGGCGAGGCCGGCGAGCAGCCGGGCGAGGTCCAGCTGGGTGCTGCCGAGCAGGCCGGGGAGGCCGAGGGTGCGGGCGCCGTCCGGGCCGAAGGCGTGCACGGCGGTGCCGGCCACGGCCCGGGGCAGCGCGAGGGCGAGCCTGGTGTCCGGCCGGTCGGCCAGCTCGGCCCAGCGCCCGGGCTCCCGGTGCAGCAGCAGGAGCAGGGCGCCCGCCTCGACCAGCGGGGCGGCGGGGTGGCCGGCCGGGTCGCGCAGGGTGTCGACGAGCTGCCAGACCCGCTCCAGCAGGGGGAGTTCGGCGATCTTTCCCTGGGTGCGCAACCAGGACTCGACCTCGTCGAGCGCGAAGGCCGGGCTGGTGTCGGTGCCGCCGACCGGGCGCGGGAAGTCGGGGTGGCGGCGGCGCCAGTTGCTGACCGCGGCCCGGCCGACGCCGGCCAGCCGGGCGATCTCGGCGGCGGTCACTTCGGAACGGTCCGGCACGGGGGCTCCTTCGGTGGGGGCGGCGACCGCACAGCGGGGGCGGGGGTGTGACCACACAGCATAGCGACGCACCCCTTGATCGCAGTTCACATGTGAACAGAGATCTTTCGTGAAATCCCATTGACACGGTTCACGGCCGGGTGGTGTGATCTCCTCGTCGCCGCCGAACGGGGGCGGCGCAGGGAACACCACGATCACCACCGATCACCGGGAGACACCCCATGTCCGCGAACGCCCGCCGCACCGCCGTCCGCCGCAGCACCACCCACCGCACCGCCGCCCTGCTGCTGGGCGCCGCGCTGGTCGCCATGGGCGCGACGGCGTGCAGCTCCACCAGCGGCCCCTCCGTCGCGACGGAGCCGAAGCAGACCGCGGCCGCCACCGGCTCCGAGGCCGCCAAGCCCGCCGACAAGCCCGCCGAGAGCAAGCCGGCCGACACCGCGAAGGCCCCCGCCAAGGTCGGCGACACCATCGGGCTCAAGGGCAACGACCCGGCCGACACCGCCGACGTGACGGTCGTGAAGGTGGTCGACAACGCCGAGGGCGAGGACGAGTTCACCCACCCGGCCGAGGGCAACCGCTTCGTCGCGATCCAGTTCCGGATCAAGGCGAGCGGCAAGAAGGCCTACAGCGACGTCCCGGGCAACAGCGCCAAGGTGGTGGACACCCAGGGCCAGGCCTTCGGCACCACGATCGCGAACACCAAGGCCGGCCCGAGCTTCCAGGTCCCCGCCAACATCGCCCCCGGCGAGAGCGCCCTCGGCTTCGTCACCTTCGAGGTCCCGAAGGACGCCAAGCTCGACAAGGCCCAGTTCGGCCTCGACAGCGGCTTCGCCCCGCAGACCGGCCAGTGGAAGCTCGGCTGACCCGTCCGTTCACAGCGGCGACCGCCGGCACACCCCCGGCACCCGTCCGTCGGTACCCGTCCACCGGCACCCCGTTCACACGAAACGGCGGCCCCGGGCCGGAGCCCGAGACCGCCGTGCACCACCCAGGGGGCGGACGCTACTTCTTCGCCCCCGCCAGGTCGTCGAACATGGCCGACAGGAACTCGGTGCACCAGCCCAGCAGTTCCCGCCCGACCAGCGGCTTGCCGCCGATCCGCCCGGTGCTCGGGCGCGGCACCAGCAGCTGCTGGGCCGCCGCCTTCACCTGGCTGCGCGGGTAGAGCCGGTTCAGCCGCAGCTGCTGGGACTCCCGCAGCTCCACCGGCCCGAAGCGGACGTTGGAGCCCTGGAGGGTGATGTCCGAGATCCCGCACCGCCGGGCGTACAGCCGCAGCGCCGCGACCAGCAGCAGGTTCTCCACCGGCTCGGGCAGCTTGCCGTAGCGGTCCACCAGCTCGTCCCGGACCTGCTGGATGTCCTCCTCCGAGTTGACCGCCGCGATCGAGCGGTACGCCTGCAGCCGCAGCCGCTCCCCCGGCGCGTAGTCGTGCGGCACGTGGGCGTCGACCGGCAGCTCGATCTTCACCTCCAGCGGCTCCTCCTCCGGCTCCCCGCCGTTGGCCAGCGACTCGCGGAACTCCGCCACCGCCTCGCCGACCATCCGCATGTAGAGGTCGAAGCCGACGCCCGCGATGTGCCCGGACTGCTCGCCGCCGAGCAGGTTGCCCGCGCCGCGGATCTCCAGGTCCTTCATCGCGACGTACATGCCGGCGCCCATCTCGGTGTGCTGGGCGATGGTGGCCAGGCGCTCGTGCGCGGTCTCGGTGAGCGGCTTCTCCGGCGGGTAGAGCATGTACGCGTAGCCCCGCTCGCGGCCACGGCCGACCCGGCCGCGCAGCTGGTGCAGCTGGGAGAGGCCGAAGGTGTCGCCGCGCTCCACGATCAGGGTGTTGGCGTTGGAGATGTCGATGCCGGACTCCACGATCGTGGTCGACACCAGGACGTCGAACTCCTTCTCCCAGAAGTCCACGACGACCTTCTCCAGCTGGGTCTCCCCCATCTGCCCGTGCGCGGTGGCGATCCGCGCCTCGGGCACCAGGTCCTTCAGCCGGGCGGCCGCCTTGTCGATCGACTCCACCCGGTTGTGGATGTAGAACACCTGGCCCTCGCGCAGGAGTTCACGCCGGATCGCGGCCGAGATCTGCTTCTCGTCGTACGGCCCGACGAAGGTCAGCACCGGGTGCCGCTCCTCCGGCGGGGTGGTGATGGTGGACATCTCGCGGATGCCGGTGACCGCCATCTCCAGGGTGCGCGGGATCGGGGTCGCGGACATGGTGAGCACGTCCACGTTGGCCCGCAGCTTCTTCAGCTGCTCCTTGTGCTCGACGCCGAAGCGCTGCTCCTCGTCGACGATGACCAGGCCGAGGTCCTTGAACCTGGTCTCGGAGGAGAACAGCCGGTGGGTGCCGATGACGACGTCCACCGAGCCCTCGAACAGCCCCTCCAGGACGGCCTTGGCCTCGCTGTCGGTCTGGAAGCGGGACAGCGCCTTCACCGTCACCGGGAAGTTGGCGTAGCGCTCGGCGAAGGTCGAGAAGTGCTGCTGCACCAGCAGCGTGGTCGGCACCAGCACCGCCACCTGCTTGCCGTCCTGCACCGCCTTGAAGGCCGCCCGCACCGCGATCTCGGTCTTGCCGTAGCCGACGTCGCCGCAGATCAGCCGGTCCATCGGGACGGACTTCTCCATGTCCGCCTTGACCTCGGCGATGGTGGTCAGCTGGTCCGGCGTCTCCGCGTACGGGAAGGCGTCCTCCAGTTCCCGCTGCCAGGGGGTGTCCGGGCCGAAGGTGTGGCCGGGGGCGGCCATCCGCGCCGAGTACAGCTTGATCAGGTCGGCGGCGATCTCCTTGACCGCCTTCTTGGCCCGCTGCTTGGTCTTCGCCCAGTCCGCGCCGCCGAGCCGGTGCAGCGTCGGGGCCTCGCCGCCGACGTACTTGGTGACCTGGTCGAGCTGGTCGGTCGGCACGAACAGCCGGTCGCCGGGGTGGCCGCGCTTGGCCGGGGCGTACTCCAGCACCAGGTACTCACGGGTGGCGCCCTGGACGGTGCGCTGCACCATCTCGACGTACTTGCCGACGCCGTGCGCCTCGTGGACGACGTAGTCGCCGGCGACGAGCGCCAGCGGGTCGATCGCGTTGCGGCGGCGCGAGGGCATCCGGCGCATGTCCTTGGTGGAGGACTTCTGGCCGGACAGGTCGGTCTCGGTGATGACCGTGAGCTTCAGGGCCTCGTCGACGAAGCCGTGCTCGATCGAGCCGCAGGAGACGTGGACGACGTCCCGGGTGGGCGCCTCGGCGAGGTCGGCGACCAGCCGGGCCGGGATGCCCTCGTTGCCCAGCACCTCGGCGAGCCGGGAGGCCGGGCCGTGGCCCTCGGTCACCATGACGACCCGCCAGTCGGCGGCCAGCCGCTCCTTGGCGTCGGCGATCGCCCGGGCGGTGTCGCCGCGGTAGGCCTCGACGGCGTGCATGCCGAGGGTCAGCGTGTTGGCGTCGAACTCCAGGATGCCGTCGACGGTCGACTCACTGGTCGCGAACGGGCTGACGGACCACCAGGGCAGCCCGATCTCGTCGGCGTGCTCGCGCACCTCGGCGAGCGAGCGCAGCGAGGCGGCGGAGACGTCGATGGCCTCCAGGTCGATCGGACGGTCCCCGCCCGAGGCGGCCGCGACCCAGGAGGCGTGCAGGAACTCCTGGCTGGTCGCCACCAGGTCGGCGGCCCGGGTGCGGACCCGCTCCGGGTCGCAGACCACCGCGACGGAGCCGAGCGGCAGCACGTCCAGCAGCAGCTCCATGTCGTCCACCAGCACCGGCGCCAGCGACTCCATGCCCTCGACCGCGATGCCCTCGGCGATCTTGTCCAGGATCTCGGCCAGCCCCGGGTGCTCGGCGGACAGCTCGGCGGCCCGGGCCCGCACCTCGTCGGTGAGCAGCAGCTCCCGGCAGGGCGGCGCCCACAGGCCGTGCTCGGCGATCTCCAGCGAGCGCTGGTCGGCGACCTTGAAGTACCGGACCTCCTCGACCTCGTCGCCCCAGAACTCCACCCGCAGCGGGTGCTCCTCGGTCGGCGGGAAGACGTCCAGGATGCCGCCGCGGACGGCGAACTCGCCGCGCTTCTCGACCAGTTCGACGCGCGCGTAGGCGGCGGCGGAGAGCCGGCGGGCCACCTCCTCCAGGTCGTACGACTCGCCGCGCCGGACGGCCACCGGCTCCAGCTCGGCGAGCCCCTTGACCTGCGGCTGGAGCACCGAGCGGACCGGGGCGACGATCACCTGGACCGGCCCGGCCGCCGGGTCGTCCGCCCGCGGGTGCACGATCCGGCGCAGCACGGCCAGCCGGCGCCCGACGGTGTCCGAGCGGGGCGACAGCCGCTCGTGCGGCAGGGTCTCCCAGGCCGGGAACTCGGCGACGGCGTCGGCGGGCAGCAGCGAGCGCAGCGAGGCCGCGAGGTCCTCGGCCTCGCGGCCGGTCGCGGTCACGGCGAGCACCGGGCGGCCGTGGTCCCCGGCGGCCTGCCCGGCGAGCGCGCGGGCCAGCGCGGCGATGGCGAACGGCCGGGCGGCGGGCGGTCCGACCAGGTCCAGGTGGCGGCGGCCGCCGGCCGCGGCTCCGGGGGCGGTGGCCGCCTCGATCGCCTCGGCGAGCGCCGCGTCCCGCGCGACGACATCGAGCAGTCCGGTCAGGCTCATCTGGGGTCTCTTCTTCGTCCCGTGGCTGGTGCTGCCCCGGGGCGGCGAAGGCCCGCCGGGGCAACGCGAACGGCCCGGCACGCCGAGCGGCCGGGGGTCTCCAGCCTACGCCGCGGCACGGACAGGCACGCGGTCCACGGCGTCGGCGGGGCCGGGGCGGGGGCCGGACCGCCGGACACCCGCGCCATGAACCCCGCATGGTTTGTCAGGGGCACGTCCGGGAACGAACGACTGGACGGACCACCGGCCGACCGGTGGACGAACCAACCGGGAGCCGCACCGAACCGGGCACGGCTTTCCGCCACGAACTGGACATACTCCTGTCACTGGCCGTCCATGGAGATCGCGCACCATGGTGAACGTGCCCGCCGCACCCAACCGTGGGGGATGGCTGTGGGGGCACTGTCGCACCCCCGATGGGGGTCGGAGGTGCGAGGCCGGGCGACCCTGGGTGGGGGCGCCCGCCCAAGCGCCGGGAACCGTGGCGCCCTTTCCTGGAGGGCGCCACGGGTCTCGGCCTCTTTCGTTCCCGGGGCCTACCCCGCCGGCCGCCGTCCTATCCCACCGGCCGCCGTCCTATCCCACCGGCCGCCGTCCTGTCCCCCGGCCGCCGCCCGTTCTCCCGGCCCGCCGCCCGCGGACCCGACCGCGCCCGGCACGGCGAAGGCCCCGGCCGCCCGGCGGAGGGGGCGGTCGGGGCCTTCGGCACGCGGGCTCGGGCGGCCGGTCAGCGGCGGCGGTAGCTCACCGTGTGGGGGGTCGCGTAGTCGCTGCCGTCGTCCACGATGATGATCTTCGGGACGATCCGGGTCGCGGCCTCCGACGACGTCTCGGCGCCCTTCCCGTCGGCCGTCCGCCCGGCGGCCGGCTGCCCGTCGACCGGCTGCCCGTCGACCATCTCCTCGGCCGGCGGCGAGGCCGGCTTCGGCGGCACCGGGCCGGTCGCCACCGGCCCGCCGATGGCCTTGGTGGCGCTGCTGCCGACCACCGGCGTGCGCAGCACCGTCGTCGACTTCTCCTGGCCGGGGGCCGGGGCCGCGGGGGCCAGGGCCTTGCGCAGGTTCGCCACCGGGATCTCCCCGGTGTCCGCCTCCGAGTCCACCGGCACGGCGTCGACGACGGCGTCCGCGACCGCCTCCCGCGGAGCGGGCGTCGAAGCGGTCGGGGCCGTCGAGGCGGTCGAAGCAGGGGTCGACGCGGTCCCCGCGGCCTCGGCGGAGTCCTCGGCGGCCGCGGCCGCCGCCTCGGGCTCGATCTGGCCGACCGCCGCCCCGGTGAGCGAGGCCAGCGTGCCCTTGATGTGGTCCAGGTGCTGCTGCACCGTCTCCAGCCGGGTGTCGAACTCGCGCTGCTCGCGCTCGCTCGCCGCGTTGATCTCCTCGGCCTCCCGGCGGGCCTGCTCGATCAGCTGGTCGGCCTTGGCCTGGGCGTCCGCCTCCAGCTGCTTGATCCGGTTGAGCACCGTCTCCCGCTGCTGCTCCGCCTCCCTGACCCGGCGCTCGGCGGTCGCCGAGACCTCGGCGTCCTCGGCGTCGGCCTCGGCCTGGGCGGCGGCGAAGGTCTCGTCGGCCTTGCGGCGCCGGGCGGCCAGCTCGGCCTCGGCCTGCTCGCCGGCCTCGGCGGCGGCCACCCGCACCTTGGCGGCGTAGGCGGTGGCGGCGTCCCGGACGGAACGGCTCTCCCGGTCGGCGTCGGCCCGGATGCCCTCGGCCTCGGCCCTGGTCCGCTCCTCGGTGCGGCGGGCGGCCGCGTCGGCGTCGGCGCGGGTCGTGGCGCTGTACTCCCTGGCGGCCCGGTCGGCCGCCTGCCCGGCCTCGTAGACCTCGTCGCGCAGGTCCTCGGCGAAGCGCTCGGCCTTCTCCCGGACGGCGCGCGCCTCGTTCTCGGCCATCGCGGCCAGTCCGGCGGCCTGCTCGCTGAGCACCTGGTAGTCGGGGTCCGGGGCCTCCTCGGCGGTCCGGCGGATGTCGGCCAGCCGGGCCTCCATCTGCCGGATGCCGGCGCCCAGGACGCTCAGCCGCTCCCACGCCTCGTCACGCTGCGCGGTGAGGGCGGCGAGGGCTCGGTCGACCTGCTCGGGCGCGTAGCCACGGCGGGCCTGGGTGAAGCCGTACTGGGGGACGGCGTCGCTCATGGGCTCTTCCCCTCGTTTCGCGGGCTGCGGAGCCCATGATCGGACGGAACGGACGGATCCGGAACCGGTTCGGAGACCGGGGCCGGATTCCGTCGTCGTACGGACCGGAACGTGTCGAGGACCGGACGAATAGACCCATCCTCTTGACCTATTTTGCGCAGATCCGGGCGAAACCCCAACGAGGCACAGCTGCGACGGCATGCCGAAGGGGTCGTTCCGGACACCGGAACGACCCCTCCCACCTGCGAGGATCGGAGACGGACCGCTACAGCAGGCCGTCCCAGAACTGCTCCAGCAGCACGGCCCACCACGTGTCCGCGTTCTGCAGGGCCGCCGGGTCGATCGCGGCGAGCTGGGCCTGGAAGTCGGTCGTCCAGCGACCGGCCTGGTCCGGCGTCAGCCCGTACCGCAGCCGCCACATCCGGCCCAGCAGGGCCAGCGAGCGGACGAACTCCGGTACACCGCTGTTGACGAACCGGGGCGGCTGGCCGGTTCCATCGATGTCCACGGCCACCACGTGCGCGGTGCCGTACTGGACGCACAGCTGGCGGCCGTAGTCGTTGCCCAGCACCAGGTAGCCGCCGAAGTCCGGGCCCGCGCCGAGGCCGCGCTCGGCGGCCAGCTCGGCGAGCGTCGGGATCGGCCGGCCCTCCTGCGCCTGCGCCCAGAAGAACGGCCCGAAGTCGCGCGGCAGCCCGGCCCACATCAGGGTCTGGGACACCGGCTCGGGCACGCCCTGGCGGGAGACGGCGCGCTGCTCGTAGCGGAACAGGTTCGGCCCGAAGGCGGCGCCCACCTCCTGGGCCAACTGCTGCGGCGGGAGCGGCGGCAGCGCCTGGACCGTCCCGGGCGCGGGCAGCGGCACCCGGAACGGGCGGACCCGCTGGGCGCCAGAGGCCAGCTGGTGCAGCTCGTCCAGGTGGTCGAGCAGCTCGGCCATCCCGGCCTGCCGGGAGGCGTGGTCCCGGCCGTACGGGGCGGTGTGGGTGAGCCGGACGTTGGGCCAGGACGCGGCGATCATGCGGTTGCAGTAGCCGCCCGGCAGGTCGCAGGACTCCAGCTCGGTGTAGAGCTCCAGCACCTGCTCCGGCGGCACGTTGAGCCGGCGCAGGTCCTGGAGGATCTTCCACTCCGGGTGCGGGGTGCCGGGCTCGCTCCGGTGCAGCAGCTTCTGCTCCGAGCCGTCCGGGCCCCGGTAGCTGAGCGCGGCGAAGTAGCCCGGGCCGACCACGGGCACGCCCGGGGGCACCTGCGCGGGCTGCGGCGAGCCGGGCACCGCCGGCGGGACGACCCCGGCGGGGCCGCCCGCGTTCGGGTAGCCGTAGCCGGCCGCGGGCGCGGCGGGG
>NZ_JBEXJK010000133.1:0-19334 GCF_040609095.1 Kitasatospora sp. NPDC004799 | reverse complement strand
GTGGAGGGCATCCCCCGGGTGGCCGAGGCCGAGGTGTGGCGGGGCTGGCCGCGCGACAGGTGTCAGTGCCCCGCGATGTCGTCCGGCCGGACCTCGATGTGGTCGGCCGCGAGGTCGACCGCCACCCGGTGCTCCATGCCGAGCGACTCCAGGAACTTGACCGGCAGCTGCACCCGGCCGCTGCGGTCCAGCATCACGTACTCGCGCTCGTTCACGGACTCCTCGCCGTGCTCGTCCGTCACGGTGCGGCGCAGCACCTCACTGGCGGTCCGCCCGTCCCGGATCGCGACCGTCCGGCGGACCTCGCCCGCGACCATCGGGTCATGGGTGACGATCACGACGGTGGCGCCCAGTTCGCGGTTGACGGTGCGGAAGGACTCGAAGATGATCCCGGCGGTCTCCGAGTCCAGCTCGCCGGTGGGCTCGTCGGCGAGCAGCACCGGCGGGTTGTTGGCCATCGCCACCGCGATCGCCACCCGCTGCTGCTGGCCGCCGGAGAGCTCGTTGGGCTTGCGGTGGGCGAGTTCGCCGATCTCCAGCGCCTCCATCAGCTCGGCCACCCGGGCCGCCTGCCGCTTGGCCCCGCCGGCGCCCGAGCGGCGGCCGCGCAGCTGCATCGGCAGGGCGATGTTCTCGGCGGCGGTGAGGAACGGCAGCAGGTTGCGGGCGGTCTGCTGCCAGATGAAGCCGACCACCTCGCGCCGGTAGCGCAGCCGCTCCTTGACCGACATCTCCAGCAGGTCGCAGCCGGCCACGGTGGCGGTGCCGGCGGTCGGCACGTCCAGCCCGGCCAGGATGGTGAGCAGGGTGGACTTGCCGCTGCCCGAGGCGCCGACCAGGGCCACCAGGTCGCCCTGCCGGATGGTCAGTTCCAGGCCCTGGAGCGCCTGGACCTCGACCCCCTCCGCGCTGAAGATCCGGACCAGTCGGTCGCAGACGATGGCCGCCCCCTCGCCGTACGCCTTGGGCGAGGCGGCGGCGAGGGCCCGCTGCTGGAGCTCCTGGAGGCTGGGGGCCTCGACGACCGTCCGCTCCTGGGGAGTGCTCATCACCGCTCGTCTCCTGTCTCGACTGTCTGCTTCATCGCACCGCTCTCCACTGTCCCGGTGGCCCGGACCGCTGTCACGGCCCGGGCACCTCTCACGGCCGCCGCCGCGCCCGTCGTCCCCGGCCTCATTGCCGCTCCCCCGCGCGCAGTTCGGTGGCGATCTGGCGCCGGCCCGCGACCAGCGTCTCCAGCACCACGCCGAGGCAGACCACCAGGGTCAGGCCGGCGGTGGGCAGCAGCACCGGCAGCACCGCCGGGGCCAGGGTCTCGCCGACCGTGGCACCGACCAGTCCCGAGAGGTCGAAGGCGCCGCCGAGCAGGGCGACCGCGGCCACCGCGACCAGCCCGCCGCCGACGGCCGCCGCCAGGGTCTGCGGCAGCGCCTCGGCGATGATCAGTGCCAGGCCCTGCCGGGGCCGCAGGCCCATGGTGCGCAGCCGGGCGAGCACCGCCGTACGGTCCGGCGCGGCCCGCATCAGCGTCAGCAGCACGGCCAGCAGGGCGAACCCGGCGGCGGCGAAGCCCGCGTACCAGAACAGCCGTCCGGCGGCGTGCTGCACCGGGTCGCCGGCCAGTTCGGCGACCGTCTCGCGGCTGCTGTGCACCGCGTAGCCGGGGGGCAGGCCGGCGGACGCCTTCCCGGTCGCCTTGGCCTCGGCGTCGATCAGCTGGGCGACCCGCCCCAGTTGCACGGCGCTGATGCCGCGCTCCGTCAGCAGGGTGCGGACCCGGTCCGGGTCGACGTCGCCGACCGCGAACCACTTGTTCACCTTGTTCACCCGCTTGAGCTCCGGCAGGCGTCCCTTCGCGGGGCCGGCCGGCACCACGACGAAGGGCTTGCCGGGGTCCGGCAGGGCGGGCGTGGCGGTGACGATCCCGGCGACCCCGACGGCCATCTGGCTGCCGTACGGCGTGCGCACCTGCGGTGCGCCCTCCTTGAGGCGCTCGGCCAGGTCCCGGCTGAACAGTGCGGGCACCGGGCCGTCCGGGCCGCCGGGGGCGGCGGTCAGCGCGGCCGGGTCGTACCCGCCGACCCCGACGGAGCGGGAGATCTCCGCGTAGGCCTCGGGCTCGACCACCACCAGGATGGCGTCGGTGGTCTGCCGGTCGCCGCCGATGAAGAGGGCCCGGTCCTCGACCCAGGCGCCGGTCGCGGCCCGGACCCCGGGCAGTTCGCCGGCGGCCGTCGGCGTGTAGCGGACCTCGACCGACCTCACCGCCCGCTTCCCGGCACCCACGTCCTCGCCCTCCGACCCCGGCCCGCACATCTCCTGACGCCCGTATCGCCGGATCGTAGCAAAGGCCGTACGTACCCGATGCGATCGCGTCCGCGGGCTCCCGGCACGAACGCCCCGGCGCACAGGCGCGGACTCAGACCGTGAGTGCCCGCGCCGAGGCCCGGATCGGCGCCGGCAGCTCCGTCCACCCCCGCAGGTACCGGTCCACCGCCGCCGCCACCGCCCGCCCCTCGGCGATCGCCCAGACGATCAGCGACTGCCCGCGCCCGGCGTCCCCCGCGACGAACACGCCGTCCGCCGCCGTGGCGAAGCCGTCGTCCCTGGCCAGGGCGCCCTCCGCCCCGGCGGCGAGGCCGAGTTGCGCGAACAGCCGCGCGTCCGGCTCCGGCCCGGTGAACCCCAGCGCGAGCAGCACCAGTTGCGCGGGCAGGCTCCGCTCGGTGCCCGCCCGCGGGCTGCGGTCGGCGGGTTCGGCCTCGGCGCAGCGGACGGCGGCCAACCGGCCGTCCGGGCCCGGCTCGAAGCCCACGGTGACCGCCGCGAACATCCGGGGCCCGGCCGCCGCGGCGCCGGACTCCTCGTGCGAGGTCGTCTCCCGGTACACCTTGGGGTCCACCGGCCAGGGCTGCCCGGCAGCCCTGCCCCGCGGCGGACGCGGGTTGATGTCCAGCTGGGTGACCGAGGCGGCGCGCTGGCGCAGCGCCGTCCCCAGGCAGTCCGCCGCCGTGTCCCCACCGCCGACGATCACCACGTCCCGGCCCTCGGCGGACACCGGCGAGACCGGGCAGTCCCCCTCGTCCACCCGGTTCGCCCAGGTCAGGTAGTCGATCGCCTGGTGCACCCCGGACAGCTCCCGCCCCGGCACCGGCAGGTCCCGGCAGGCGGTCGCGCCCACCGCGACGACCACCGCGTCGTACCCGGCCCGCAGGTCCTCGCCCGGGACGTCCCGGCCGACCCACACCCCGGTGCGGAAGTCGACGCCCTCGGCCCGCAGCTGGTCCAGCCGGCGGTCCAGCCGGTGCTTCTCCAGCCGGAACGGCGGGATGCCGTACCGCAGCAGCCCGCCCGCGCGGTCCGCCCGCTCGTACACCGTGACGGCGTGCCCGGCCCTGGCCAGCTGCTGGGCGGCGGCCAGCCCGGCCGGGCCCGAGCCGATCACCGCGACCCGCCGCCCGCCGGCCCGCTCACCGCACTCGGGCGGCCGGGGCCCGTCCCAGCCCGCCTCCCAGGCCCGGTCGGCGATCGCCAGCTCCACGTTCTTGATCGTCACCGCCGCCCCGTCGATCGCCAGCACGCAGGCGCTCTCGCAGGGCGCCGGGCAGAGCCGCCCGGTGAACTCCGGGAAGTTGTTGGTCGCCAGCAGCCGCGCCGCGGCCGCCCGCCAGTCCGCGCCCGCCTCCGCGCCCCGCCCCTCCCCCGTCCCCGGCTCCGATCCCGACTCGGCCACCAGCCGGTTCCACTCCGGCACCAGGTTCCCCAGCGGACAGGCGCTGTGGCAGAACGGCAGCCCGCACTCCATGCACCGCCCCGCCTGCCGGCCCACCAGCGGCAGCAGCGCCCCCGGCCGGTACACCTCCCGCCAGTCCCCCAGCCGCTCCCGCGCGTCCCGCCGCTCCCGCTCCGCGCGGGGGGTGGTGAAGAAGGCCATCCGGTCTGCCATCGCGGCCTCCGGCAGGGCGTGCCGACACGGACAAGGCGGCCCACCCGGCGGCGCGCCACCGTACGGCCACCGTACGCCCGCGAAGCACCGCGCGAAACCGGCGGCGGTCGCGGACCGCCCCCGGCACCCCGGCCCCCGACCGGAGCCGCCGTGAGCACGCCAGGGAGAATCCCCACCATGACCCACACCGTGCTGATCGCCGAGGACGACCGGGCCATCCGCGACTCGCTCGCCCGCGCCCTGACGCTGGAGGGCTACCGGGTGCGGGTCGCGGCCGACGGCGCCCGGACCCTGGCCCTCCTCGCCGAGCAGCGCCCGGACGTCCTGGTGCTCGACGTGATGATGCCCGGGCCGGACGGCCTGGAGGTCTGCCGCCGGCTGCGCGCGGCCGGCGACCGCACCCCGGTGCTGATGCTCACCGCCCGGGTCGAGGTCCCGGACCGGATCGCCGGTCTGGACGCCGGCGCCGACGACTACCTGGTCAAGCCCTTCGACGTGGACGAGCTGTTCGCCCGCCTGCGCGCCCTGCTGCGCCGCCGCCCGACCGAGTCCGCCGCCGAGGCGCCGTCCGCCACCGAGGTGCTGGCCGTCGCCGACCTGCGGATCGAACCGCCGGCCCGCCGAGCCTGGCGCGCCGACCGGGAGCTCGAACTCTCCCGCACCGAGTTCGACCTGCTGGAGCTGCTGGCCCGGCACGCCGGCGCCGTCCTCGACCAGGCCACGCTGTACGAGCGGATCTGGGGGTACGACTTCGGCCCCGGTTCGAAGAACCTCGCGGTGTTCATCGGCTACCTGCGCCGCAAGCTCGACCGGCCCGGCCTGCCGCCGCTGATCCACACCGTCCGCGGCGTCGGCTACACGCTGCGCGAGCCGTGACCGGCCCGGCGCCCCGCCTCCGCCGGCTGCCGCGCCCGGGCCTGCGCACCACCCTCGCGCTGGCCTTCGCCGCGATCGCCGCGCTGGTCGCGGTGCTGATCGGCGCCTTCGGCTACCACGCCGCCGCCCGGCTGATCCGGGACGACGAGACCGCCGACTTCACCGCCGCCCTCGACTCCGTCGACCGGCAGGTCGAGCAACAGGTCCTCTTCCCGGGCGACTTCTCCGGACCGAACGGCCTGAGCGACGACCTGGTGCGCCCGATCCGGGTCACCACCCAGTCCCTCGACCCCGACGGCCGGGTGCTGCCCGGCACCGCCCGGATCGACCTGCCGCCGACACCGGACGACCGCGAGCTGGCCCGCACCGAGCAGCCCGGCCGCACCGCCACCGGGCTGCGCCACGGGCGCGACGGCGTCCTCCGGGTCGGTGTGGTCTCGCTCGGCGGAGCGCGCGGCGCGGTCCAGATCATCCAGCAGGTCGGGCCCACCGAGAAGCTGCTGACCGAACTGCGGAACCGCACGATCGCCCTGGTGGCGGTTGTCGCGGTGCTCGCCGGCGCCATCGGCCGGCTGCTCGCCCGAGGGATCGCCGGACGGCTGGTCCGGCTCACCGACGCGGCCGAACTGGTCGCCGCCAGCGGGCGGTTGGACGTACCGGTGCCCGCCGCCGGGACGGACGAGGTGGGCCGGCTCGGCCGGGCCTTCGACCGGATGCTGGTCCGGCTCGCCACCGCCAAGGAGGACCAGCGCCGGCTGGTCCAGGACGCCGGGCACGAGCTGCGCACCCCGCTGACCAGCCTGCGCACCAACCTCTCGGTGCTCCCCGCCCTGGACCGACTGCCGCCCGCCGAACGCGCCGCCCTGATGACCGATCTGGCCGACGAGGCACGGGAGTTGACCCAGCTGGTGGAGGAGCTGGTGGCGCTGGCGGCGGACCGCCGGGCGGACGAGCGGCCGACCGGGGTGGTGCTCGCGGACGTGGTCCGGCAGGCCGCCGCCCAGGCCCGGCGGCGCAGCGACCGGGAGATCCTGGTGGAAGCGGACGAGGCCGTCGTCACCGCCCGGCCGGACGCGCTGGCCCGCGCGGTGGGCAACCTGCTGGACAACGCCGCCAAGTTCGATCCGGCCGGGACGAGCCCGATCGAGGTGGTGGTGCGCGGCCCGCGGGTGGAGGTTCGCGACCGCGGCCCGGGCATCGACGAGGCCGACCTCGAACGGGTCTTCGACCGCTTCTACCGGGCCACCGCCGCCCGCAGCCTGCCCGGCTCCGGGCTGGGCCTGGCCATCGTGCACGAGGTGGCCCGCTCGCACGGCGGCACGGCGTTCGCCGCCAACCGGGAGGGCGGCGGCGCGGTCATCGGCTTCACCCTCGGCTCCTGAGCCGGCCCGGCACAAGGCCCCCCGACACGCAGCACGCGGCCCCGACACGCAGCAGGCGTCCCCCGACACGCAGCACGCGGCCCCGGCACACCGCCGGGGCCCGCCCGGGCCGTCAGCCGCCCCCGGTCACCCCCACCACTGCTCCGGCACCGGCTCCGGCTCCGGCTCCGGCGAGTCCGGGACCGTCACCGGTTCGGCGCAACGCACCAGCAGATCCCCCTCCTCGGTGCCGACGACCAGGTAGCCGCACTCGCGCAGCACGACCGCGGCCGCGCCGCTCAGCGCCGCGAGCGCCTCCCGGGAGGGTGGCCCGCCCGGCTCCGCACCCGGCGTCCAGCCGACCACCACGCCCTCGGGGTGACGGTCGATCCACAGCGGTGAGGGGCCCGGGCCGGTGTCGAACCCGGCGCGGGCCAGGGCCTCGGTGACGTCCTCGAAGAGTTCACGGTGATCCACCATTGGCGCAGCGTAGGCCCCGGACCGCGCGACCCCCGGACGCGGCGCGCGCCGAAACGCTTCAGCGGCACCCGACCGCAGCATCGGCGCCCGTTGGACCGAGCGGCGGCCAGCCGATCGGGCGTCAGGGCCCCCGTCCGGCCCGACACGAGCGGCCGGACGGGCCGATGGACGTGCACAGTCGGCCCCCTGCCGACAGCATGACAGAGTAAGCGCTCCATCACCCTGAGCAACGGGCCCAGTGGAACACCTGGTCCGCGTGCCGGTCCGGCCGGCGGGCCCGTATCGAGAGGTCCCATGATCACAACACTTCGCCGGCCGGCGTTCCCGCCGGCGGGCCTCCAGCACGGTTCGCCGAGGACGCCGGGGAGCCCGTCGTGAGAGCCGACCAGCAGTCGCAGCCGGGACCGGCGACCAGCACGCGCGCCGACCCCGCCAACAAGGCCGAGGCCCTGGCCGACTGGACCGACGGCCGGCTCGGCATCTACTCCCTGGCCAAGGCCAATCTCCGCAAGATCTTTCCCGACCACTGGTCCTTCATGCTGGGCGAGATCGCGCTCTACACCTTCGTCATCATCATCCTCACCGGCGTCTGGCTCACCCTGTTCTTCACGCCGAGCATGGGCGAGGTGGTCTACGACGGGTCGTACGTCCCCCTCCGGGGCATCCCGATGTCCGAGGCCTACGCCTCGACGATCAAAATCAGCTTCGACGTGCGCGGCGGCCTGCTGCTGCGCCAGATCCACCACTGGGCGGCGATCGTGTTCGTCGCCGCGATGCTGACCCACATGATGCGCGTCTTCTTCACCGGCGCGTTCCGCAAACCGCGCGAGATCAACTGGGTCTTCGGCGCGCTGCTGCTGATCCTCGGCATGTTCGACGGCTTCATGGGCTACTCGCTGCCCGACGACCTGCTCTCCGGCACCGGCATCCGCTTCATGCAGGGCGCTGTCCTCGCCGTCCCGATCGTCGGGACGTACATCCAGTTCTTCCTGTTCGGCGGCGAGTTCCCGGGCACCGACATCATCACCCGGCTGTTCACCGTCCACATCCTGCTGATCCCCGGGATCATGGTGGGCCTGCTCGCGGCGCACCTGATCCTGGTCTTCTACCACAAGCACACCCAGTTCGCCGGGCCCGGCCGGACCAACGAGAACGTGGTCGGCATGCCGCTGCTGCCGGTCTACACGGCCAAGGCGGGCGGCTTCTTCTTCCTGGTCTTCGGCGTGGTCGCGGTGATGTCGGCGATCGCCACGGTCAACCCGATCTGGGCGTACGGGCCGTACCGTCCGGACCAGGTGTCCACCGACGCCCAGCCGGACTGGTACATGGGCTTCTCCGAAGGCCTGATCCGCGTGATGCCCGGCTGGGAGATCAGCGTCTGGGGCGGCCACACCCTCAACCTCGGGGTGTTCATCCCGCTGATGGTCTTCCCGACCGTGCTGCTGGTGATCTGGTGCTACCCCTTCCTGGAGGGCTGGATCACCGGGGACCGCGGCGAGCACCACATCGCCGACCGCCCGCGCAACGCCCCGGTCCGCACCGCCTTCGGCGCGGCCTGGATCAGCCTCTACCTGCTCCTGCTGGCCGGCGGCGGCAACGACCTGCTGGCCACCCACTTCCACCTCTCGATCAACGCGATCACCTACGCGGTGCGGGCCGGCTTCTTCACCGTGCCGGTGGTCGTCTTCGTGATCACCAAGCGGTGGTGCCTGGGCCTCCAGCGGCGGGACAAGGAGAAGGTGCTGCACGGCCGGGAGACCGGCGTCATCAACCGGCTCCAGCACGGCGAGTTCGTCGAGGTGCACGCCCCGCTGCCGCCGGGCCGGCTCTACACCCTCACCGCACACGACCAGCCGCAGCCCTCCGTGCTGCCGCCCGAGGTGGACGAGAACGGGGTGGCCCGCAAGGCCGGGCTGTGGACCCGCGCGCGGGTCAAGCTCTCCCGCGGCTTCTACGGCGAGTACAGCCAGATCGCCAAGCCCACCGTCGAGGAGCACGAGGAGATCAGCAGCGGCCACGGCCACCACTGATCCCGCCCCGGCACCGAACGGGCCCGCTGCACCGGAAACGGCGCAGCGGGCCCTCGTCGTGTCCGGGCCCGTCGACGGCGGGCCCGGGCGCGCTCAGCCGCGCAGAACGGCCGGGACGACGGCGAACAGCGCCGCCGCCAGGGTGACGGAGAGGCAGAGCGCCGCCCAGCGGGCGCAGATCCGGCGGCACTCGACGCGGTACCGGGAGGCCAGTCGGCGGCAGCGCTCGACCGCGCGGTCGACGACCTCCTCGGCGTAGCGCAACCGGTCGGCGGCGTAGGCCTGTTCGATGATCTCCCGCTCCGGCACCGGCAGCCAGGGGAACTGCGCGGCGAACGCGCGGGCGTCCCGCTCGGCCGCCGCGACCTCCGCCTCCCAGGCCAGGAACCCCTCGATGCGGGCGAACTCCGCCCGGGAGTTCACCCTGGCACCGGCGCCGACGGGCCTGCCCTGGCGAGGGGCCCGCGCTCTCGGCGGACGCTGTCTGCCACCCATGACCGCTCCTCAAGTCCTGTCGAGCCGTCCCGCCGGAAAGCTTACGGGGGCCGGCTCCTGATGGGGATCGCTCCGCGACCAGGCAACTACTATCAGCGACAAACAGCAGGTGGCGGGCGGCTCGCCACAACCCGCACGTCCGGGAAAAACTTGCGCGCCGCGCACTATTGCGCACCACGCACCTTTGCTGGACAGTGGTGGCCATGACGAAGGGCCGACCCGGACTGCGGGAACGGAAGAAGGCCGCGACGCGGGAGGCGCTCAGCTGGGCGGCACTGCGCCTGGCCGTGGAGCGGGGCCTGGAGAACGTCCGGGTGGAGGACATCGCGGCCGCCGCCGGGGTGTCCCCCCGCACCTACAACAACTACTTCTCCAGCAAGGCCGAGGCGATCGTCTTCCGGCACCGCGACCGGGTCCTGCAGGCCGCCGAGGCACTGCGGGCCCGCCCGGCGGAGGAGCCGCTCTGGGAGGCGCTGACCCTCGCCCTCACCGCACCGTTCGCCGGCGTGGCCGAGGAGCCCGACCCGCAGTGGGTCGCGGCCGTACGGCTGCTCCTGCGCGAGCCCTCGCTCCAGGCCGAGCTGGTGCGCGGCGGTGCCACGACCCGGGCCGAGCTGGCGGCGGCGGTGGCCGAGCGGACCGGCACCGACGCCGAGCGGGACCTCTACCCGAAGCTGGTCGCCTCGGCCGCGCTCTCCGCCCTGCAGGCCGCCAACGAGCACTACCTGACCGCCGACCCGGTGGTGGCGTTCCAGCCGCTGTTCGCCGAGGCGCTGCGGCAGCTGGCGGCCGGGCTTCCCGATCCGCGGCACCGGTGAACCCACCACGTTCGAGGGGGAATTGACATGATCCACGATGTCGTCGTGGTCGGCGCCGGCCCGGTCGGGCTGTTCCTGGCCGGCGAACTGGCGCTGGCCGGGGTCCGGCCGGTGGTCCTGGACCGGCTGCCCGCGCGCTCGGGCGAGCAGAAGGCCAACGGGCTCGTCGGCCAGGTGCTCCGACTGCTCGACCACCGCGGTCTCCACCAGCCGCTCAGCGGCCTCCCGGGCGCGCCGCGGCCCGTGCCGCGCTTCGTCTTCGGCGCCTTCCCGCTGGAGCTGCACCGGCTCGACCGCAACCCGCTGTACGCCGCGCCCGTGCCCCAGCGCCGGGTCGAGGAGGTGCTGGAGGAACGCGCCCGCGACCTGGGCGTCACCATGCGCCGCGACTGCGAGGTCACCGGGTTCCTCCAGGACCCGACGGGGGTGACCGTCGACGTCCACGGCCCCGGCGGCGCCGGGCAGTTGCGCGCCCGGTACCTGGTCGGCGCGGACGGCGGGCGCAGCACCGTCCGCAAGCTCGCCGGAATCGGCTTCCCCGGCGTCACCGCGACCGACCCGGTCTCCCGCCTCGCCCACGTGCTGCCGCCCGAGGGCCTGCGCGTCACCGACGACGGCGACGTCCTGCTGCCGGGCTGCCCGACCCCGTTCCGCCCGTACACCCACACCCGCACCGAGCACGGCGTGTTCGTGCTGGCCCCGTTCAACCCGGACGCCGTCATGATCGCCACGATGGAGTGGGGCGGCGAGCCGGTGGACCAGCGGACCCCGCTCACCCTGGACGAGCTGCGCGCCAGCATCCGCCGGGTGACCGGCGCCGACCTGGCGCTCGCCCCGGCCCGCACCGCCGGACCGTTCACCCCGCGCCGCACCGTCGGCCACAACACCCGGCTCGCTGAGAGCTACCGGCAGGGCCGCGTGCTGCTGGTCGGCGACGCCGCCCACGTGCACGCCGCGACCGGCGGTCCGGGCCTCAACCTCGGCCTCCAGGACGCCGCCAACCTCGGCTGGAAGCTCGCCGCCGAGCTGCGCGGCTGGGCGCCGCCCGGCCTGCTGGACAGCTACCAGCGCGAACGCCGCCCGGTCGGCGAGCGGGTGTTCATGCACTCCCAGGCGCAGATCGCGCTGATGGCCCCCGGCCCCGGGACGACCGCGGTGCGCGCCCTGTTCGGCGAGCTGCTGGCGCACCCGGACAACCTCGGCCGGATCGCCGAACTGATGGCGGGCAGCGACGTCCGCTACGAGGTCGACTGCCCGCACCCGCTGGCCGGCAGGTTCGTGCCGGACCTCGCGGCGACCACCCCGGACGGCTCCGTCCGGATCGCCGAACTCGCCCGCACCGGGCGCCCGTTGCTCATCGACCTCACCGGCGGGGAGCTCGGCCTCGCGGGCCCGCTGGCGGGCTGGACGGACCGGGCGGACCTGGTCACGGCCCACTGCGCGCAGCCGCCGGCCGGCGCACTGCTGCTGCGCCCGGACGGCTACGTCGCCTGGGCCACCGGACCCGACCGGGCGGACCAGGAGGACCAGGACGGGCTGGTCAGGGCGCTGCGGACCTGGTTCGGCGCCGCGCGCTCCTGAGCCCGACCGGTTCCGGGCAGGGCGGCATCCGCGTCACGCGTGGGGTGGTCGGGGAGCCGCCCGGCGGGTGGGGAACAATGGACGGCATGTCCCGACGCCGTTCCGCGCCCCGCGCCGCCACGCCCCGACTGCTGCCCTCCTCCCCCTGCCCGTGCGGCCTGCCCGCCGCCTACGGCGACTGCTGCGGCCGGTTCCACCGGGGCCAGTCGGCGGCCACCACCGCCGAGTCCCTGATGCGCTCCCGGTTCAGCGCCTTCGCCGCGCAGGACGAGGCGTACCTGCTGCGCACCTGGCACCCGGACACCCGGCCCGCCGAGGTCGACTTCGACCCGGGGCTGCGCTGGACCGGGCTGGAGATCGTCGCCACCACCGAGGGCGGCGCCTTCCACGCGCAGGGCACGGTCGCCTTCCGGGCGCACTGGACCGAGGGCGGCGAGGCGGGCGTGCTCACCGAGAACAGCCGCTTCGTGCGGCACGAGGGCGCCTGGGTGTACCTCGACGCCCTCTCGCTCGGCTGAGCCGCCCGCTCCACGGTCGTCGCGCGCGGTCCGGTTACAGGTAGTCGTCCAGCCGGGCCAGCGCGAAGCCCTGCGCGGTGACCTCGTCGACGACCTTGCGCAGCAGGTCCGGCATCGAGGCCTTCCAGATGTCGGTGCCCCGGAAGTGGGTCAGGATGATGTCGCCCGGATGCAGCTTCCGGTCGTCGTAGCGCCACTCCAGGTGGTCCGGGAAGGCCTCCTCGTTCCACAGCGGCACCGCCTCCACCCCGCAGGAGGCCGCCGCGCGCAGGGTGTCGTCGTTGTACTCGCCGTACGGCGGGCGGAAGAGCCGGGGGCGGACCCCGATCTGCTGCTCCAGCTGGTCCTGCTGGTCGCAGATCTCCCGGCGCTGGGTCTCGTAGTCCAGCACCTTCAGGTTGCGGTGGTTGATCGTGTGGTTGTTGATCTCCACACCCTGGGCGTGGAGATCGCGGAAGTAGCCGTAGTTCTCGCGGGCGAGGTAGTCGGAGACGTAGGCGCTGAGCGGGATGCCCAGCTCCTCGGCCATCCGGGAGAACTCGGGGTCCTTCTCGGCGCCGTCGTCGACGGTCAGGAAGACCACCTTGTCCTCGGTCGGCACCCGGTAGACCACGGGCGGGCGCCCGTCCGCGAGCTTGACGCCCTGCACCGGGGCCAGCGCGGCCCTGGTCGCCGGGCGCGGCGGGGCCTGGAGCGGCGGGCGCTCCAGGCCCCAGTGCTGGGCGGTCTCCAGCGCGGCGCGGACGGAGGCCTCCTGACTGACCATGGACTCGCTGCTGTTCTGCTCCTCCTGGCGGGCCAGGCCGGGCAGCAGCGGCGCCGCGGGCGGGGCGCCCGCGTGGTCGGCGCCCTCGGCGGCGGCGGCCGCGGGAGCCGCTGCGGCCTGCGGAGCCGCCGCGGCCTCGGCGGCGGGCGCCGGGATCGCGTTCGCGTCGGCGGCCGGGACGGCCTTCGGGCCGGCGGGAGCGGCCGGAGCGGCGCAGCCGGTGAGGACGGCGGAGAGGCAGACGGTGGCCAGCAGGCCGGTCCGTACGCCGCTCCGACGCCGCTGATTCCCCCTCAGACCCCCACTCATACGACAACCTGATGGTCTGTTCATAGCTGCACTGCTCCCCCGCCGTGCACCACCGCCAATCCCCTCGTCACCCGCGCGGGGCAACGACGCACCGGAGGCCTTGCCGTTCCTTTGCCCGGGCGGCGCGGCGGCGGCCGACGGGGCGATCGGACGGGCGGGGCCGGTCGGAACGGGCAGGGCCGGTCGGACGGGCGGGACCGGTCGGACGGGCGGGACCGGTCGGACGCCGGGAAAACCGATTGCGGCGCCGACGCCGTGAAGCGGATCATGCGCGCATGACGAACACCGCGCCCCGCCGCTCCGGCCCCTGGACCGTCGCCACGGCCGACGTGACCGCCCCCGAGGCCCTGGACCTGCTGCGCGAGTACTACTACGACGTGGCCAACCGCTACTACCGCCTGCACTTCGACCGGGAGGGCGCCCCCGAGGAGCTGGAGTCCGGCCTGGCCGGCTCCCCCAGCGACGACCTCGCCGCCCCGGACGGCCTGTTCCTGATCGGCCGCCACGACGGCGTCGCCCACTCCTGCGCCGGCCTGCGGCGGCTCGACGCCACCACCGCCGAACTCACCCGCGTGTTCGTCCGCCCCGGCCTGCGCGGCACCGGCGGCGGCGCCGTCCTGCTGGCCGCCGTCGACCGGGCCGCCCGCTCGCTGGGCGCCGAGCGGATCGTCCTCGACACCCGCCTCGACCTGATCGAGGCCCGCACGCTGTACCTGCGGAACGGGTACCGGGAGATCCCCGCCTACAGCCAGGGGCCGTACGCCGAGATCTGGTACGGGAAGGACCTCACCGCCGTTGCGCGGCAGGTCGGTTGAGCGGGTCCCTACCCGGCGCTCGCGCCGGAGCGGGGCGGCGGCCCGGCCGCCAGAGCGGCGGCGAGTTCGGCCGCCGAGGGCGGGTTGGCGCCCGGGCGGGCCACGGTCAGCGCCGCCGCCGTCACCGCCTCGGTGAGGCAGGCCGCGAGCTCGGCACCGGCGGCGCGGGCGTGCAGGAAGGCGGCCATGAAGGAGTCGCCGGCGCCGACGGTGTCCGCGACCGGCACCGGGACGGCCGCGGCCTCGGCGCGGCCGCCGTCGGCGGTGCGGGCGAAGGCGCCCTCGGCACCGAGGGTGACCGCGACCACGGCGGGGCCGAGGGCCAGCCAGCGCTCGGCCACCGCCTCGGGCCGCTCGCCCGGGTAGAGCCAGGCCAGGTCCTCGTCGCCGGCCTTGACCAGGTCGCTCAGCGCCACCCAGCGCTCGACCCGGCGGACGGCCTCGGCCCGGTCCCCCATCAGCGCCGGGCGCACGTTCGGGTCGTAGCTGATCTGCGCCCGCCCGCGCCAGCGCTCCACCAGCGCCCGTACCGATCCCGCTCCCGGCTCGGTGACCGCGGCGATCGAGCCGACGTGGATCGCGGCGGGCGGCTCGTCGGGTTCGGTCGGCGGGAGCGTCCAGCTGATGTCGAAGGTGTAGCGGGCCCGCCCCTGGCCGTCCAGCTCCACCACCGCCGAGGGCGTCCGGGCGACCTCGGCCGCCGCCACCCGCACGCCCGCCGACTCCAGGTGCCGCCGGATCAGCCGGCCGTTGGCGTCCGGCCCCAGCTCGGTGAGCAGCGTGGCCGGGCGGCCCAGCCGGGCCAGGCCGTAGGCGACGTTCGCGGGGCTGCCGCCGGGGTGCACCCGGTCCGGGGCCGCACCCGTACGGACGATGTCGGCGACGCACTCGCCGATCACCAGAACGGATGAAGCTGGGCTGGTCACGGCGGCTCCTGGCATCCGGTACGCAAACGTCGTCTCGGCTGCCAGCCTACGGGCCGCCGCCGGCCTCGGGGAACAGGGGACCGCGGCGAGGCCGGCGGCCCTGGCCGTCCCCGGGGGCCGGGTGCTCGGCGGCGAAAGCGGCCGGCCGTGCTCGCGCGCGGTACCGGCCGCTCCACCGGGATCCCGCTCTCGCGCGGACCTCAGACGGTTGCCGGCCGCTCGCGCAGCAGCAGCCCCGCCGTCACGGCGACCGTCGCCGCCGCCAGTCCGTGGACACCGAACGCGGTCGCCGCCGGGCCGCCTTCGCTCAGCACGACCAGCATGTCGCCGGTCGGGACGACGGCCATCGCCGCCATCGCCAGCCCCAGCGCCTTGCGCTGCCCGGCCAGCAGCACCGTGAGGATCACCAGCCCGAAGCCGATGTCCCGCATGCCCTTGACCCTCAGGAAGCCGTTCCCCAGGTCTCCCGACCAGAGCGGCACCCCGAACCCTTCGGCCGTCGCCCGCGGCGCGAGCAGGAAGCTGATCCCGGTGTAGAGGAGGAACAGACCGGCGATGACGGCGAGGACGGTGGCAATGTGCTTCATGCTCATGACAGAACTCCTGGGAATATCGTACGGCGGGGCGGAACGGAACGACGGTGGGCGGGCGGAGTGCTCGGGGGGCCGGGCCCGTCAGGGGCGGATGACATAGCGGCCGCGGAGGCCGCTCTCGGCGGTGGCCCGGTGGGCCTCGGCGGCCCGGTCCAGGGGGACGACCGCGTGGACGCGGGCCGGGAGTTCGCCCGAGGCCGCACGCGTGAGGAGGTCGGCCAGTCGCGCGCCGTCGAAGGCGGTGACCACGGAGGCGACCGAGATCCCGCGCTCGGCGGCCGGTCCGAGGCCCGGCCGCAGCCCCACGTAGGCCCCGCCGTCGCGGACCAGCCCGAGCGCCTCCCCGTTCAGCTGGGCGGGGTCGACGACCGCGTCCCAGGCCGGCTCGGCCCGCGTGGTGAAGTCGGCGCCGAGGCCGCGGACGAACTCCTCGTCACCGGTGCGGGCGAGCCCGGTCACCTGCCAGCCGCGGTCCCGGGCGAGGACGGCCACGTTCGCTCCGACCGCCCCCGCGGCACCGGTCACCAGCAGCCGGGCGGCCCCGGCCGGCGCGTCGCCGAGCAGGTCGACGGCCTGCGCGGCGGCCAGCCCGTTGAGCGGGACCGTGGTCGCGGCCAGCAGGTCCAGTTCCTCGGGGACCGCGACGACGTCGGCCGCCGCGACCACGATCTGCTCGGCGTAGGTGCCGTAGTCGCGGTCGAAGCCGACCACCAGACCGGCCACCCGGGTGCCGACGGCCAGGTCGACGCCCGGCCCGGCCGCGTCCACGACGCCGGCGAACTCCCAGCCCAGGCCCGTGTGCTCGGGCTGGTCGACCAGCCCCATCGCGTGGAAGAAGCCCGCCGCGACGCCGAGGTCGGTGGGATTGACCGTCGCCGCGGCGATGGCGACGCGGACCCGGCCGGGGCCGGGATCGACCACGGGCACCTCGATGACCTCGATCGAGTCGGGCCCGTTCGGGGTGCGGACGACGGCGGTGCGGAAGGTGGGGGTGCTCATGGGTGCGCTCCTCTGCGGTGGGGTGATCGTTTCCGGGTTCCATGCTGGTCCCGTGGACTCCCCACCGGAAGAAGGCACTTGAAAGTGCGTAAGCTGCCACCAGGAACGGAAGGGGAGATCGATGTCGACGCAGACGGCGGCTCAGCAGCGGGCCGAGGCGAGAACGAGTTACAACGCTTTCATGGACGGGTGCCCCAGCCGGCAGTTGCTCGACCGCATCTCCGACAAGTGGGTCGCGCTGATCCTCGCGGCGCTCGGCAGCGACGGCCCGCACCGCCCCGGGGTCGAGCACGGCGACGGGCCCCGGCCGATGCGCTACTCCGAGCTGTCCCGCCGACTCGCGGGCGCCAGCCAGAAGATGCTCACCCAGACCCTGCGGTCCCTGGAGGCCGACGGCCTGGTCACCCGTACCGTCACGCCCACCGTTCCCGTCACCGTCACCTACGAACTGACCGACCTCGGCCTGTCCCTGAACCGCGTCATGGCCGGCCTCAAGGACTGGGCCGAGACGCACATGGCCGACGTGCTCGCCCACCGCGAGGGACACCACCGCACGGCGGCCGAAAGCTGAGCCCGCCGGTCGTACCCACGGCAGGACAGACCGGGCGTTCGGCAGGGTGGTCGGTGCTTCGCGGAATCGCGTCCGCGCGCGCCCGGGCAGGGAAGTACGGCCGCCGGACCTGGCCAGGTTTTCCGACGGCCGTGGCTCGTCCGTCAGGGGACGACGCACTCCCCACGGTAGACCGCGCGCGGGCGCACCGCCATCACCCTGGGCCGTCCGGGGGACACGGTGCGTCGCCGGAACGCACCGATCGCGCCCGCGCCGGCCCCGCGGTCCACTAGCATCCGTGGCCAGGCTCTCCCGTCCCGGCGGCTCCCGCCTCCACCCGCTCCTGAAGTGCGGTGATCACCCTTGTTCAGGCCCCGCGTCGGTCTCGTCCTCTCGCTCGCCCTCAGTGGGGTGCTGCTGTCCGCGAGCGTGCCGACGGCCGGCGCCGCCGGCGGGCTGGGCGATCCGGTCTTCCCGTCGCTCGGCAACACCGGGTACCAGGCGCTCGGCTACGACCTGGCCTTCGAGTACCGGCCCGACAGCCGGACGGTGGAGGGCACGGCCGTGGTCACCGTGCGGCCCGACCGCGCGCTGGCGCGGCTGGAGTTGGACGCGCTCGGGCTGGCCGTGCGCGCCGTCCGGGTCGACGGGCGGCCGGCGGACTTCGCGGCCCACGACGAGAAGCTGACGGTCACCCCGTCCAGGCCGTTGTTCCCGGGCGGCGTCACCCGGCTGACCGTCGAGTACACCGCCGACCCGCGCGCCCGGCTGCCGCACACCGGGTGGGTCCCCACCCCGGACGGCTTCGCGGTGGCGGGCCAGCCGAAGAGCGCGCACACCGTCTTCCCGTGCAACGACCACCCGAGCGACAAGGCCCGGTTCACCATCGCGGTGACCGCCCCGGACGGCCTCCTCGGCGTCGCCAACGGGGAGTTGGCGGCCACCGAGCGGCTCGGCGACGGCCGCACCACCCGCCGGTACGTCTCCCGCGAGCCGATGGCCACCGAGCTGGTGCAGGTCTCGGTCGGCGACTACACCGTGCGCGAGCGCACCGGCCCGCACGGCCTGCCGCTGCGCGACGTGGTGCCGACCGCGCGCGCCGCCGAGCTGGAAGCGGCGCTCGCCCTCACCCCCGGCCAACTCGCCTGGGCCGAGGCGCACCTGGGGCCGTTCCCGTTCGAGACGTACGGGATCCTGCCGGCCGACACCGACGATCCGGCCGCGTTCGCCTTCACCGGCCTGGAAACCCAGACGCTCACCCTCTACAAGCCGAACTTCCTGCGGCAGGCGGAGCCGGCGATCGGCTCGCACATGATGCACGAGCTGGTCCACTCCTGGTTCGGCGACAGCGTCTCCCCCGCCCGCTGGTCCGACCTCTGGCTCAACGAGGGGCACGCCGACTTCTACGGGCTGACGTACCGCTACGAGCGCGGCTGGCCGGACGCCTGGGGCTACACCACGCTGGTCGACCGGATGCGCTACCTGTACGGCCTCGGCGACCAGTGGCGGCACGACTCCGGGCCGGTGGCCTCCCCCACCGCCGCCAACCTCTTCGACAGCCAGCGCTACACGGGCGGCGCGCTGGTGCTGTTCGCGCTGCGGGAGAAGGTCGGGGCGGAGACCTTCGACCGGATCGAACGCGCCTTCCTGAGCACGTACCGGTACGGGAACGCGACCACCGAGGACTACGTGCGGACGGCCTCGGTGGTGTCCGGGCAGGACCTGCGGGGCTTCCTCGACGACTGGCTGTACGGGCTGCGGACGCCGCCGATGCCGGGGCACCCGGACTGGGTGGTGGGCCCGGTGGGCCTGGTGGGAGCCGCCCCCGGGGTGGCGGGTCCGGGCGCGTCGGCTCCCGGGGCATCGGCCTGGGAGGGTGGGGCCGCAGGGGCGGGCGGGCCCGGGGTGGCGCGGGGCTCCGGGACGCTCTGACGGCGCGGCTGGGGCTGCTGGTGCACGCCCGGCGCGCCGCCGTGCGTCCGGTCGCCCCTCGCACGCCCCTGACCGACCGGGGCTGGTGGGGCCATGGTGGTTCCCACGGCCCGCCCGCCGCCCGGCCCAGTCCCGGTCGGCTCGCGGGCCGTCCAACGTTTCCGGGCGTCCCCGCCCGTGAGGTGGTGTCAGGCCGTCCCGGCCGGATTGTCAGTGCCTGGTGCTGGGGTCCGTCTTCAAACTCCCGTCGTTCGCCCGGAGGGCGGGCGGCGCGGCGTTGGGGTGCGTGCATCGCAAGGCGGAGGAGGGAGCCACTGCGGAGCATTGGCGACCGACGAC
>NZ_JBEXJK010000132.1:0-19499 GCF_040609095.1 Kitasatospora sp. NPDC004799 | reverse complement strand
CGCACCGGTCGCCGGGTTCCGAATTCGGAACCGGGCGAGCGGTGCGTCGATGCACAGACCGGTCGTTCCGGAACTCCACATGTCGATGCCGGGACTTCCGGAAATGGCCCCGGCAGAGCAAGTTGTGAGGTAGCGCTGCTTACCCGCGTTCACCCTGAAGGGAGCAAGTTGTGGGGTAAGGAGTCCTTACCCCGCCTTCGCCCCGAACGGGACGGCGGTAACCCGGTCGGTGGCAGGCCCAGGGGTGCCTGTCACCGACCGGGGAGTCGGCCCAGGGGTGCCGGAATGTCAGCGCGGGGATGGTGCAGAAGAAGGTCATACCCGCAGCGCGATGCCTCGGTGGGCCGCGAAGGTGTCGAAGCGGTCGAGCTGGAGAAGGGCGTCCACCGCGTCAGCGGTGTGGCCTGATGGGTTTCGGAAGAGCACCCCGCCGTCCTGATGCCCTGTGACGAGCACCAGGTGTCCGCCGCGTGCGGGTGCCGAGCGGTCGGGGCGGCGGATCTCCTTGTGGACGGATGCCATGACGAGGTGGCCGTGGTTGAGTTCGGCGAGGAGCCGGTCCGGGGTGAGGTCGGTGATGATCTCCGACTTGAGGGCGTGGGCTGCGAGGGCGTACTCGGTGAACGGCTTGTAGTACAGGCCGCCGACGCTGCCGTCGTCCCGCTGGACGTAGCCGCCGTAGGCGAGGCACCCGTCCAGGAGGTCGAAAAGGGTGGGTGCCTCGCCGTCACGGGCGAATAGGGCCATCCGCAGGCAGGCCATGCCGCAGAGGCGCGTGGACCAGTAGGCGTAGGAGTCCCGGTCGGGGGCGCCGCTGGCCGCCCAGTTGTCGTCGTCGCTGGGCGGGTGCCCTTCGTAGGCGATGGCATTGATTAAGCCGGGGGTGGCGTACTGGGTGATCAGCGGGATCGGGTGGTGCTTGGGGTGGTCAGGCAAGGGCCGGTTCCTTCCGGGGTGGCGGGGTGGACACGAGGCGGTGGAAGGCGTCCAGGTCGACCGATCCGCCGGAGAGGATGACGCCCACGGGGCCGGGCTGCCGGTCGAGGCCGGCCAGGGCCGCGAGTGCGACGGCTCCGGAGGGTTCGGTCACCACCTTGAGGTGCTTGAACGCCCAGCCCATAGCCTGCACGATCTGGGCGTCCGTCACGGTGATGACGTCGTCGAGCAGGGTCTTGTTGATCTCCCAGGGCAGGGCGGCTGGGGTGGTGTGGCGGAGGCCGTCCGCGATGGTGTCGGGTACGGCGGGCAGCTCCGCGATCCGTTTGGCGTGGAGGGAGGCGGCGGTGTCGGCCGCAGTCTCGGGCTCGACGCCGATCACCTTGATGTGCGGGTTGATGTGCTTGGCTGCGACGGCGGTGCCGGCGGCGAGGCCGCCACCGCCCACGGGGACCAGGATCGTGGTCAACACCGGGGCCTGCCAGAGCAGCTCCAGCGCGGCAGTGCCCGCTCCGGCCATCACTGCCAGGGCGTTGGCGGACGGCACGACAGCGAGGCCTTGGTCCGCAGCCAGCCGGGAGACGATGGCATCGCGGTCGTCGCGCTGCCGGTGGTAGGCGACGATTTCGGCGCCGAGAGAACGGGCACCATCCACCTTGCCCTGGGGCGCATCGTGCGGGACGACGACGGTAACCGGGACGGACAGCAGCTGGCCCGCGAGGGCGAGCGCCTGGGCGTGGTTGCCGGACGAGGCGCCGATCACCCCGCGGCGGCGCTTGCGCGGGCTCAGGGCTGCCAGGGCGTTGTAGGCGCCGCGGAACTTGAACGAGCCGGTGCGTTGGAGGGCTTCGGCCTTGCAGACCACGCTCCGCCCGGCGATCTCGTCCAGCGCCGGGTGGGAGAGCACCGGGGTGGAGGCGGCGACACCGCGCAGACGGCGCTGGGCGTCGTAGATGTCGTCCGCCGACAGCGGCAGTTCGGCGGCGTTCACGGGCGGTACCCGTCGGTGTGGATGGTGGCGAGGATGGTCGCGATGAGGCGGTCGTAGCTGATTCCGGCAGCGGCGGCCATGGTGGCGAGGTTGCCGTGCGTGGAGAGGCCGGGCAGCGTGTTGATCTCCAGCCAGTGGACCTCGCCGACCGGGGTGACGAGGAAGTCCGATCGCGAGTAGCCCGAGCAGTTCAGCAGCTGGTGAGCGCGGACGGCCGCGCGGGAGATGGTGGCGAGGGCGGTGCCCGGGAGTTTGGCGGGGCAGCGGTAGCGGTGGCCGGCCGGGTTGCGCTTGGCCTTGTAGTCGTAGAACTCCGCGGTGGTCGGGAGGGTCTCCAGCGGCGGGAGCGTGACCAGAGCGCCGTCCTGCTCCAGCACGCCGCAGGTGACGGCGGTGCCCTCCTTGAACGGTTCGATGAACCACTCGCCGCCCCGGGTGTCGTGGGTGAGCGTGGTGGTGAGCGAGTTCAGGTCGCGGAAGACGCGCATGCCGATGGAGCCGCCTTCGGAGGTCGGCTTGAGGATGACGGGCAGGCCGAACTCGTCGGCGCAGGTCCGAGCGACCTCCTGGGCGTCCTCCGTACCGCGCAGGGGGAGGTGCGGGAGAACGGTGACGCCGTCGGCGAGGACGAGGATCTTGGCCGTGGGCTTGTGCATCGCGACGGCGCTGGCCAGGACCCCGGAGCCGGTGTACGGGACGCCGAGGCTGTCGAGGAGGCCCTGCAGTTTGCCGTCCTCGGCCCACTGGCCGGCGATGGCGAGGAAGGCGACGTCGGCCTCGCGGACGCGGTCGGTGAAGTCCTTGTCGGTGGGGTCGAGGACGAAGTGCGGAAGGCCCTGGCGGACCAGCGACTCGCGAACGGCCTCGCCAGAGATCAGCGAGCGGTCGCGTTCGCCGGAGCGGCCACCGGTGACGAGGGCGATACGACGTTCAGCTGCAGACATGCTCATCTTCCTTTTGTCACAGTCTGGTTCGGAATGCGCGGGATGGCGGGCGCGATGTTGGGGAGCCGCTAGCGTCGAGGGCAGGCCGCCCTGAGGACGGGCGGGTGCGTCGATGGATCGGAGCCACCGTGGTCCCCATGACCCTGCAAGAGATCGCCGAGGCTGTCGGGGGCGCTCTGCACGACGTCTCCGATCCCGGCGCCGTGGTCGACCGGCCGGGGGTCATCGACTCGCGACTGGTAGAGCCCGGGGCGCTGTTCATCGCGCTGCCAGGCGAGCACACCGATGGGCACCGGTTTGCCGAGGCCGCCGTGGCCGCGGGTGCGGTAGCAGTGCTGGCCGCGCGGCCGGTCGGGGTGCCGGCGATCGTGGTGACGGATGTCCAGGACGCGATGGGCGCCTTGGCCCGCGCGGTGCTCGACCGCCTGAAGGCGCCGACCGTGATCGGGCTGACCGGCTCGGCCGGGAAGACCAGCACCAAGGACCTGCTGGCCCAGGTGCTGGAGACCATGGACACCACGGTGGCCACGCCGCTGTCGTACAACGGCGAGATCGGCCTGCCGCTGACCGTCTTCCGGGCGGACGAGAACACCCGCCTGCTGGTGCTGGAGATGGGCTCGCGCGGCGCCGGGCACATCAAGTACCTGACGGGGATCGTCCCGCCGAAGGTCGGCCTGGTACTGAACGTCGGAACCGCGCACGTGGGCGAGTTCGGCGGCGGGAAGGAGTCGATCGCCGTCGCGAAGGGCGAACTCGTCGAGGCCCTGCCCATCGACGGACTGGCGGTGCTCAACGCCGACGACCCGTACGTGATGTCGATGGCGCCGCGCACGGTCGCGCCGGTCCTGACGTTCGGGGTGCAGGCCGGGGACGTGCGGGCCGTCGATGTCGAGCTGGACGCAGCAGGCCGGCCCTCGTTCACCCTCACGTACCGCGGCGAGAGCGCCCCCGTGAAGCTGGGGCTGCACGGCGCCCACCACGTGTCTAACGCGACGGCCGCCGCCGCGGTGGCGATCGGCCTGGGCGCGAGCGTGCGGCAGGCTGCGGATGCGTTGACCGGTGCCCGGCAGCTGACGCCGGGCCGGATGGACGTCGCCGAGCGGCCGGACGGCGTGACGGTGATCAACGACGCGTTCAACGCGAACCCCGATTCGATGGCCGTGGCCTTGTCCGCGCTCACTGCCATGGCTGGCGACGGACGCAGGACGGTGGCGGTGCTGGGCGAGATGCGGGAGCTGGGCGAGGAGTCCGACGCCCACCACGCGGAACTGGGCCGCATGGTGGCCCGGAACGGCGTCACGGACCTGATCGCGGTCGGCGGCGCGGAGGCCGCTCTGGTGCACGCGAGCGCGGTCGACGGCGGGGTGACGGCGACGCTGGTCCCGGACCGCGACGCCGCCCTCGACCTGCTGCTGACCTACCTCAAGCCCGGAGACGTGGTGCTGGTGAAGGGCTCCCACAGCGTCGGGCTGGAGGTTACCGCGATGCGGCTTGCCAAGCCCGACGCCATGGGTCTCACCGGCTGACTACGCGGCCCGGACCGCCGCCGGGGCCTCGGCCAGCCGCAGCAGGACCGCCCTGCCGACGCGACCGGCGGTCCCAGTGCCCATCGTCACGACCAGGTCGCCGGGCCTGACCAGCTCGGCGACCACGTCCGCCACGTCGCGCCCGTCGCCCGCGGTGTGGGCCCGGCCACCGCAGGCGGCGACCTGCGCGGCCATCGGCGCGATGCTGATCCCGGTGAGCGGGGACTCGACCGAGGCGTGCACGTCGAGAAGGACGACCTCGTCGGCCGCCGCGAGCCGGCGGCCCATCTCGTCGCCGAGGGCGGCGGTGCGGGTCCAGCCGGTGGGCTCGAACACCGCGATCACCCGGCTCTCGGTGAGCATCCGGGCCGTGGCCAGGTCGGCGGTGATCTCGCTCGGGTGGTGGGCGTAGGAGTCCAGCACCGTCACCCCGGCGTGGCTGCCGGTGGTGGTGAGCCGGCGCTTGATGCCCTGGAAGGCGTTGATGCCGTCCACCAGGGCGCGGGGTTCAACACCGAGCACCCGGCCCGCGGCGAACGCGGCGGCGGCGTTCACCGCGTTGTGCCGCCCGGGAACGGCGAGCGTGAACTCGTGCCACGATCCGTCCATGTCCTGCACGGTGACGTGGCTGGCCCTTCCGTCCCACAGCACGCGCAGCACCCGCACATCGGCGTCCATGGCCTCGCCGACCGTGACGACCTTCGGGCCGGGCGCCGCGTGCAGGCGCTCGATTAGCAGCCGGGCACCCGGGTCGTCGGAGGAGACGACCAGCGTGGAGCTGTTGCGGGCCAGGCGCTCGAAGACGTCCAGGGCGTCGTTCAGGTCGACGTACTGCTCGGGGTGGTCGTCGTCCACGTTCAGGACGACGGCGACCTGCGGGTGGTAACGGCCGGCGGTGCGGTCGCTCTCGTCCACCTCGGCGACCAGGGGGCCGCCGAGGCCCTGGTGGGCGTTGGGGCGGCCGATGGGGGCGGCGCCGATGGCGTACGACGGGTCGAGATGGGCCAGGGCAGCGCTGAGGATGCCGGTGGTCATGGTCTTGCCGTGGGTGCCTGCCACGGCGATGGACTGCTCGGCAGTGGCGATCAGGTGCGCGAGCACGTCCGAGCGGTGCACGACCGGGACACCGGCCCGGCGGGCGGCGGCGACCTCGGGGTTGCTCGGGGTCACCGCGCTGGACCACACGAGGACCGTCGTGTCGGCGGGCAGGTTGCTGGCGGTGTGGCCGATGGCGACGGCGGCACCGGCCTGCTCCAGCTCGCGCAGCGCCGTGCTGTCGCTGGTGTCGGAGCCGGAGACGCGGCTGCTGCTCTCCAGCAGCAGGCGGGCGACGGCCGACATGCCGGCGCCGCCGATGCCAACGAAGTGCGGGCGGGCGAGGTCGATGGGGCCGTCGTGGACGGGGACGATCACGTTCCTGGTTTCCATGCTGTGCGCTCCAGTTCGGAGTCCAGCCCGTGATGGGCGATGGGTGGAAGGGCGCTACACGTAGGTGCTGTCCGGCGCCGAGCTGGCTGCCGGGTGAGCACGGAGTCGGGCCGGGTCGAAGTCGTTGTGCACGATGACGCCGAGCAGGGCGATCACCACCGCGTTGCCGACCGCCCACACGGCGCCGAGGGCCGCGCCGACCGGATCGCGGTGCCGACCTCGGCGGCGAGACGGGGACTCGTACACGGCTAACTCCTCGCGGCAGAAGGGAAGATCGGGCTCTGTTGCTGGCCGGGCGCTTGAAGTTCGCGTCCGATGGGGTAATGACAGCCGGAGGCAGAACCGTGACGGGATGGTGAGCTAAGGTCACTCACGGTTCATTCATCACTCACTGGGGGCGGAGCGGATGGAGACGAGGGCCGACCAGGACTCGGCTGACCAGGCGATGGAGGCGTTCGCAGGCGAAGTCGCTCACTGGCGGGAAGTACGCGGCCTCTCCAAGCGCGCGCTGGCCGGGAAGATGGGCTTCGACCCGTCGTACGTCAGCCACATGGAGTCGGGCCGCCACAAACCGACCGAAGAGTTCGCCCGCCTCGCCGACGAGACCCTCAACGCCGGGAAAGCCATTTGGCGGCGCTGGCTCGACTACGACGCCGCCCGCTCCCGCAGCCGCACCCCGACCGCGCCGCCGGCGCCCCGCCGCCCCGAGCAGCCGTACGCCTCCGGCGCCGCGATCGTGGTCGAGCACGACGAAGCCGCGCTCCAATTCGACGGATCCACCTACCGGTTGACCATGCGCCGCCGTCTACGGAACACCGGTGCCGAGCCCATCACCCGCTACCTGATCCGCATCGCCGTCGACCGCTACCCCGGCGAACCGGAGCGCTCCAACGCCCACTACCGTGAGCACCCACTGACCTGGGACGAACTGGCGCTCACCGCCTCGTGCCAGGGTGAGGATATGCGGTGGCAGGCCAAGCACGACCGCGACGCCTTCAAGGAGGTCTGGCTCCTGTTCGACAACGAGCACGGCCGCTTCCCGCTCTACCCGGGCGACGCCACCTGGATCGAGTACGCCTACAGCGTCGGCGCCGACAAGTGGGGCCATTGGTTCCAGCGCGCGGTCCGCCTGCCCACCGAACACCTCGCCGTACGCCTCGACTTCCCCGCCGCCCTCGACCCGGTGGTGTGGGGTACCGAGACCTCCATGACCGCCGAGTCCGTACCCCTGCGCACCGCGGTCAGCCGCCACGATGACGGCGAACGTCGGCACTTCGCCTGGGCCACCGACGACCCGCCGCTGCACGCCCGCTTCCGCCTCGAATGGCGCTTCCGCGCCACCGCCAACAACCAGCAACAGACCAAGGAGACCAGGTGATCGAGGTGCGGCCCAGCCAGCAGATGCAGTCCCTCGGCGTGATCCAGCAGGGCACCCCCATCCTCAACCGCCCCGCCGAGCCCTTCGACCTCCCGACCGAGCGCGCCGCCGTCCAGGCCGTCATCGACGAACTCTTCACCGCCGTAGAGCGGATCGGCCAGGTTCACTCCTTTGCCAAGGGCATGGGCCTCGCCGCCCCACAGATCGGCATCCCCCGCGCCGCCGCCCTCGTCCTTCCCCCAGCTGCCGGCGCAGAACCGATCATCTTGCTCAACCCGAAGATCACCGCCGTCTCCGACGAGACCGACGAACAGTACGAGGGCTGCCTCAGCTTCTTCGACGTCCGCGGCATGGTCCCCCGCCCCCTCCGCATGGACGTCACCGCCACCACCCTCGACGGCGTCATCACCATCGTCACCTACGAGTTCGGCCTCGCCCGCCTCATCGCCCACGAGATCGACCACCTCGACGGCCTCCTCTACACCGACCGCATGCGCCCCGACGTCCACCCGATCCCCGTCGAGGAGTACCGGGGTACAGGTTCGACCTGGGCCTACTGATCAACTTGGCCTAACCTCAACCGACTTATGGGAATCAAACGACATGATGGACCACCACATCTGCCGCTAGTATCACCGGAGTACCCGCCGACGCTTTGACATCGTCGGCATCGACCTCCAGGACGACCAGTGAAGATCAAGCGTGTGCGCATCGAGAACTTCCGTTGCCTACACAAGGTGGATGTTGCCTTCGACGACATCACCTCGTTCATCGGGCCCTCAGGCGTGGGAAAATCAACCGTCCTTCGGGCACTCGACTGGTTCTTCACAGGAGAAAAGGACGTAGCGCTCAGCACGGATGACGTCCACTCGGCCACAGACGGGGCGCGGATCTCGGTCGAGGTGGAGTTCGACAGTCTCACTGACTATGACCGCGAGACGCTGGGCCGCTACGCACCTGATGGTGCGGAGAACGTCTCTATCTGGCGTACATGGGACAACGGTGTCGATAAGATCACGGGAAAGGCATTCACTTACCGCCCGTTCGAGGAGGTGCGTCGGCACCTTAAGGCGATGGACAGGCGGCGGGCCTACAACGAGCTTCGGGAGAGGGACCCTAGCCTCGGACTGCCGACCGCTCCCAAGGTTGATGCCGTGGATGAGGCGATGCGGCTCTGGGAGACGGCCAATCGCGACCAGCTCACTGAGTCTGAGGTTGAGGACACCCACTTTTTTGGCTTTGCTGGCCAGAGTCAGCTCGCCAAACTCGTTGACTTCGTGTTCATCTCTGCTGATCTCCGCGCCTACGAAGAGACCGATGATCGCAAGAGCACGGCCATTGGGCAGATCCTAGATCACGCAGTGGACCGGTCCGAGGCAAGCAAGCAGCTCAGTGACATCGAGGAGACCGCGCATCGGGCCCGCCGAGAGGTGCATGCCCAGGTCTACGGGCCAACACTTGACGAGATCTCAGGCGCACTATCCAAGGAGCTGGCCGAACTTACGACCGGACGTGAGCTGGTTGTCTCCACCATTACCCAGGCGCCCAAGCCGTCTAGGATGACCTTCCAGGTCAGTGTGCGTGATGGCGCAGTTGAGACCTCCGTCGACAGGCAGGGACACGGCTTCCAGCGAGCCCTCATCATCGCTGCCCTCAAGCTACTGGCCAAACGGAAGAGCCCTGACAATGGGGCAAAGACACTATGTCTGGCAATCGAGGAGCCCGAGCTATTTCAGCACCCTCCACAGGCCCGGACATTTGCTGACGTTCTGCGAAAGCTTGTGATCGCGTCTGCTGGTGGCCGGACACAGGTAATGTACGCAACCCACAGCCCTCTCTTTATTGATCCGCGGAACTATCGCCAGATCCGTCGTCTCAGTCGAGATGTTGGAATGGGACACCCTGCCACGATGGTCAGCCAGGTTTCCGAGGGCGACCTGCGCGAGGCGCTGACTGGTATCGTCAAAGAGAATACGATCAAGAGGAACGCGGGCACCTGGTGCTCAAACGCACTTGCTGAGGGATTCTTCGGGCATGCTGCAATTCTCGTCGAGGGGCCTACGGATGAGGGGGTTCTCCTCGGCTGCGCAGAGCGGCTAGGGATCAATCTGGGAGCCCAAGGAATCACAATTGTTGTTGCCGGCAGCAAAAGCAATATCCCGCTCAGTCATGCCATCCTGACCGCGCTCGGCGTCCCCTGTTACGTCGTCTTCGATGGAGATGCCGGGATGTTGGAGGAGAAGACCCAGTCAGTAGACCACCTTCCCGCTGAGAAGCGTGCAGAGAAGGTCGCAGATTTTCAGAACCAAGCCCGCTCTAACGCGATCAAGAATCGCGAACTCCTGCGATACCTCGGTGGAACATCCGCTTCCGAGCCGCCCACGACGGTTGATGCTACGTATGCAGTGTTCTCTGACAGGCTGGAGACATATCTCGCCAATGAGTGGCCTAGCTGGGGAGAGCGGCGGCGGGAGCTGATCAACGCCGGTGACGGGTTTGAGCAGAAGGACGCAGCCACGTACCGCGAGGCTGCTTTGACGGCTGCCTCAGGCCCGCCGTTCCACCTTGCGGGAATTTTGGAGTCCGTGCAGCTGATGATCCAGTAGGCGGTCCTGATAAATTCTGTCTTGACGTCATATTTTTCGGGCGCTGCTCTTGCGTGGAGATGGTTATTCCAGGTTTGAGGTTCGCCATTTATGAAGAGATCGCTTCCGGATATATTTCGGCGAGAGAATGAGGCTGCCATGGATCTTGTGCCTGTTCAATCATCAAACCTTGCGGCCGTGGGCTACGAGTCCAATGAAGGTGTGCTTGAGGTCCACTTCAAGAATGGCGCCGTGTACCAATACCTCAATGTTCCGGTGTTGGTGCACCAAGGGCTCATGGTGGCTTCCAGTAAGGGCGGTTACCTGGATCGCTTTGTGAAGAAGGCTGGATATCGATACGTGAGAGTGCACTAGTTGGTGAGTGGTCGAGAGCGGCGGGCAGCAATGTGAAGCGCAGGCCGCCGAGCGGCTGGGTGGCATGAACGCCCGGCTTGAAAGCCTGCGCTGCGTCGCTCGTGCACCCAGTCACCCGCAGCTGGAATCCGTGAGCCGATAGTCCGAGGCGCTGCTGGTGGGCTATTCCATCCAGTCCATAATCCCGCGAGTTAGAGTGAATGCGGAGCTTGCCGAGGAGATCAGCTCGCGAATCCGCGTCAATAGACGATCAACTCGTACTTGATCGCGGCTATCGGCTGCCTCGATGAGATCCTCTGCGTAGCTCCTTGCGATATGACTTTCGGCACCAATAGAGCTTTCCGAATCGGACCTCAGGGCTTCGGCGATGCGGTGATATTCGGCATTCTGTGCACCTGTCGTATTCGAACCGCCTACTTGTGCCGTGGCTCCGGAGCTATCGATGTTGAATCCACCGACGAACCCTCCGTGGCTGGCTGAAATATTAAACTGGTTGGGCGGCTTGCGCATTACATGACTCCCGTATGCATCTAGTCCCCGCCCTGTAGGTGCGTACACCTTTGAGAAGAATGGATTTCGCGTTACTAGGGATGGGCAAATTGGGCGAAAGATCTGCCGAATGTCCTGCCTGTTCCATCCCTGATTCTTCATGTATGGCCCCATGTTGACCCACTCGTCGGGGCTATTTGAGGAGCTGCAAATTTCTTCGAAAACCTCGCGCGTCAGGCGAGGGATATCTTGTGGATGCACCGAGAGGTCAGGCAGTCTGCGATCTTCGTCAGCCGCAGCCCAATGCCGGAGCAACTGCCGGACGGTGACGAGGCCGGCCGCCGATGTGATCGCTGCCAGCAGTACGCCTAGCAATCCCCACAAGATCAATCTCCCCTCATCTAGCCTGAGGGTGATCAAAGTATCACTTGGAGTAATGGTGGGCTGTTTAGGTCACTCGAAAGGTGGAGTGGGTTATGGGCTGATGATCACAGCGGGGCACAGGGCTTCCGACCGTCTGTTCGGTGGGGTTCTGTGCCCTGCTGGCTGGTCGGCCTTGGATTTGTCGGGCGGTGCGTGTCCCGCCAGTCCGCAGACGGTCCGCAGGATGCCCGATCGAGGCCATCGCGGGCCGTCGTTGGCCAACTGGGAAATACCTGGTCAGGGGCATGCGCGATGCTCCGCCGCAGGTCAGGTTTGGCCGTCGATCGTTCCGCTTCAACGTCTGACCGCCCGCGGCACCGAGGCCGCCCGCCCCGCGACAGCGCGGGGCGGGCGGCCTTTCGGCTCGATGCCCGCACGCCCCGGAACTCCCTGTCCGGGTCGGTGGTCATGAGCTAGCGTTGTCCTGCACCGCGTGTCCTCCCGGAGGATGTACGCGACGCGACCTGCGTGAGCCCGACGGGTTCGGTGGTGCAGCCTCAGGTGTGTTCCCGGCGGGAGCCATCCGGCAGCCGTCATCGAATTCGACCAAAGGGGACGCGCGAAATGGCTGTCGTCGAGTACACGCCCAAGCGCCGCAGTTGGGTCCGTGATGTCCTGGTGGGCATCTCGGCGGGCTTCGGCTCGAACCTGATGTGGGAGCTGGCGCAGGTTGTGCTGCGCCGCCTCGGCTGAGCCGGGCGGGTGGGCGGGTCTCCGGGGGCCCGCCCCTCACCACGCCGGAGGCCGGGCTAACCTACGGTTGTCATTGCGGCCCGACGGGCTTCCGCTCCGCGCCGGTGGAGCCACGAAGGACATGCCCCCACCCGCACGAGTCATTTCGTGTCATGGGAATCCTCGTGCTTCTGCAGCTGTCCGCAGCCGAACTCGGCCGTCTCATCGTCGTCCCCGCAGGATCGGGGCACTCTCCGCTCACCGAGCGACTGATCGACGAGCATGTCGCCCTCAAGGATCGACCGGCCTCCCGGGGCGACATCGAAGCCTGGAACAACAGCATCCCGGTCGTGGTCAGGGCTCTGCTGGAATGCGGACTGGGCGAGGTGGAGGTGCAGGTCGAGGTCTCGCTGCCGCACACCGACTCCGCGGTTGACCTGGTGCTGTGCGGCCGGCGTCCTGGTACGGGCGCGGATTCGTACGTCGCGGTCGAGTTGAAGCAGGCGCGGCATGCCACGGTCGATCCAGAGTGTCCGACCGCCGTCGATCTCGGGTTCAGTGACGGAAAGCTCAAGCTGCATCCGGTGCGGCAGGTCCAGAACTACTGCGACTACATGATGCGTTACCTGCCTCATCTCCGGGAGAGCGATGACCGGTTGACAGGTGTGGTGCTGCTTCACAACGCTCGGGACGCGGACGTGGAGGCACTCTTCGAACTGTCCGAGTCCGACTACGGCTCTCTCTACACGCTCGACGACCTGGCCCGTTTCCGGCGCGTGCTCACTTCGAGGTTCACCGCGGAATCCGGGAAGCGAGCGGCACGCGCGCTGGAGGAGTCCCGCCGCGAGCCCTTGCCGAAGATCACCGACGTGGCGCGGCAACGATCCGTCGTAGGCGGCGGTCTGGTTCTCCTTGACGAGCAGTTCCTGGCGTTCGACCGGATCGTGCGGCACCTGGAGAAGACTTCCCTTCCCCGCGAGTTCAACGTCGGCCTCTTCCACGACGAGGATGCCCCTACGCCTGATTCGGGCCGCAAGAAGCGGGTTCACATCCTGCGGGGTGGGCCGGGCAGCGGGAAGAGCGCCGTGGCGCTGCAGCTTCAGCGCGAGCTGGGCCTCAAGGGGCATGAAGCCGTATTGGCCAGCGGATCCCATGCTTACACGGAGACGCTGCGTGGAGACATGGTCGATGCGGCGCGTCAGGGGCAGAAGTCGCGAAGGAGCCGCGCGGCCAACCGCCTGTACAGGTACTTCAACAGCTTCGTCGAGACCTCGCCGGACGAGATCGAGGTCCTGATCTGCGATGAAGCACACCGGACAAGGCGTACCTCCACCGATAGGTTCACGCGGGCGGAACGTCGCGACGACGAGACGCCCCAGGCGATCGAGCTGATCAGGGCGTCCCAAGTGCCGATCTTCCTTCTGGACGACCATCAGTCGATCCGACCGGACGAGGTGGGAACGGCCGATTACCTCAAGAAGATCGCCGAGGACGAGGGGTGCCTGGTCGAAGTCACCGATCTGGAGGGAACCTTCCGGGCGGGCGGGAGTAGGCGGTACCAGAGCTGGGTCCAGCAGTTGCTGGGACTGGGGGACTCCGATCCGGTGCCCTGGCGGCCGGACGGGCGAATGACGGTCCTGGTCGCGGATTCCCCCGCGCAAATGGAACAGTTCATCCAGGAACGCGATCTTGAAGGCGCTACGGCCCGCATCACCGCGGGCTTCTGCTGGCCCTGGAGCAAGCCGAAAGGCGGATCGCTCGTCGACGACGTGCGAATCGGGGAATGGCGTCAACCGTGGAACGTGAAGCCGACGTACAAGGTGCCGTACGCGCCTGTGTCCGATCGGTGGGCGACCGATCGCCGCGGAGTCGGACAGATCGGCTGCGTGTACACGGCGCAGACTTTCGAGTACGACTGGAACGGCGTCATCATCGGCCCCGACCTGGTGTTCCGCGACGGGAAGTTCAAGGTGGAACGGGCCGCTTCCCATGATCCGGCCTTCAGCAGGTCCGTCGACGATGAGGTCGTCGGCCGGTGCATCCGCAACGCCTACCATGTGCTCCTCACCCGAGGCGTGGTCGGCACCGTGGTCTACGCGGTCGACCCGGCAACCCAGCGGGAGCTGCGCAGATTGATCACGGGCGCAATCGGATTGCAGAACTACCGGCGTGCTCAGTCGAAGCTCACAGCCGAAGGATCGCAACTGCCCCCTGCTCTCAACAAGCGTCGCAGGTAGCCTTGGTCCGTCGTCGCTGCGGCCCGCCAGGCTTCCGCTCCGCCTGACGGGGCTACAAGGACACGCCTCCACCCGCACGGGTTTCCTTCGTGCTGTCTTGGGGGCATTCCTTGCTGTTCCGCGACTCCGCTGCCGCGGTCGCCGCCGAGTGTCATTCCGGTGCTCTCTTCTTCCGGCTGACGGAGCAGTTCGCGCACGTTCACGGTCACAAACCGGGCGACTCCGAGGTCCGCTCATGGAAGCGGAGCATCCCCGTCCTCGCGAGCGCCTTGAACGACGCGGGGCTCGGGCAGGTGGAGGTGCTTTTGGAGTACGGGCTGCCGTTGAACAGCAAGCGTGCGGACGCCGTGCTGGCCGGGGTGCATCCGCGGACAGGCCTGCCGTCGTACGTCGTCGTGGAGCTGAAGCAGTGGAGCAGCGCGGAGCCGGACGACGACGATCCGTCGCTGTGCCGCGTCGATGCGTACAACCGGGCGGTGCTGAACCCTGTCGATCAGGTACGCGGCTACTGCGAGCACCTCATCTCCTTCAACGGAACACTGGCCGAGCACCCGGAACGCGTCAGCGGTGCGGCGTACCTGCACAACGCGACCGAGTTCGGCGTCATGGGGCTGTTCGAGGCTGAGCAGGACCAGTACGGTCAGCTGTTCATCGGAGCGCGGCGCGGCGAGTTCGTCGATTTCCTGCGGTCGACGCTGGCCGCCGAGTCCGGAGCCTCGGTCGCGGACGAGCTTCTCAACGGGAAGATCGGCCCGTCGAAGCAGCTCATGGCGGTGGCGGCCGAGGAGGTGCGGGAGCGCGAGCAGTTCGTCCTGCTGGACGAGCAGAGAGTCGCATACCGGACGGTCCTCAACGCCGTTCGTCGCGCCAGGCGTTCCGACCACAAGGAGGTCGTGGTCGTCACCGGCGGGCCCGGTACCGGCAAGAGCGTCATCGCGCTGTCGCTTCTCGGAGAGTTGTACCGGCAGGGCGCCACCGCTCTGCACGCGACCGGTTCCAACTCCTTCACGACGACGATGAGGAAGGTCGCGGGCGCCCGAAGGCGCGAAGTGCAGAATCTTTTCAAGTACTTCAACAGCTTCATGACGGCTGAGCGCAACGGGCTCGATGTCCTCATCTGTGACGAGGCCCACCGCATGCGGGAGACCTCGGCCAACCGCTACACGGCGGCTGCGAACCGTACGGGCAAGGCCCAGATCGAGGAGCTCATCGACGCGGCACGTGTGCCGGTGTTCCTGCTGGACGAGCACCAGGTCGTTCGACCCGGCGAGATGGGGACGGTAGCGGAAATCGAGGCCGCCGCGAAGAAGAAGGGCCTCCAGTGCCGGGTGGTGCCGCTGGACAGCCAGTTCCGTTGCGGTGGCAGCGACGCGTATCTGCGCTGGGTGGTGCGGCTGTTGGGGCTTGAGCCGGGTGGCCCCGTAGTCTGGGAATCCGACGGCAGGATGCAGCTCGTGGTGGCGGACAGCCCGCAGGAAGTCGAGACCGTTCTGGACGAGCGCCGCGCACGGAACTACAGCGCACGCCTGACCGCCGGCTACTGCTGGAAGTGGACGAAGAAGGTGGCGCCCGGGCAGGCGCTCCCAGCGGACGTCGTCATCGGCGGGTGGGAGCGTCCGTGGAATGTCTACGGCGACCGGGCCGTCGATGGTGCGCCGCCGGCGGCCCTGTGGGCGACCGATCCGGCCGGAGCCGGCCAGGTGGGTTGCGTCTACACGGCGCAGGGCTTCGAGTACGACTGGAGCGGGGTCGTCATCGGCCCCGACCTGGTGTGGCGTGGTGACCGTTGGGTCGTCGACCGCTCGGCTTCCAAGGATCCGATCTTCAAGAAGTCGACATCGGACGCGGACGTGGACCGGTTGATCCGCAACACGTACAAGGTGCTGCTGACACGGGGAATGATCGGCACGGTGGTGTACTCGACCGATGCGGAGACGCGCGAGAAGCTTCGGGAGCTGGCCGGTGTCCCGGCGCGGCACCAGGAGTTCGAGCCCACGGCGGAGAAGGGAATCGGTCTCGGCGTCTGACCGTCGGTGCGGCACCCGACTGCCCGGGCCCGTGGTCGTGCGGGCCCGGGCAGTCCGGTGTTCCGGCGCCCTCAGCCGAGGGTGACGGTGAGGAGGCCGTCGGGGGTGGCGGTGACGGTGATGCCGGTGAGGGTGGCGGCGTGGGCGTCCGGGTGGTGGGGGAGGGCGCGCGGGCCGATGCCGATGACGCGGGTGCCGGCGGCCCGGGCGGCGGCGATGCCGGCGCCGGAGTCCTCGAAGGCGAGGCAGTCGGCGGGCGCGAAGCCGAGGGCGGCGGCGCCCTTGAGGAAGCCCTCGGGGTCGGGCTTGCTGGCCCCGACGGACTCGGCGGTGACCAGGACGGGCGGCAGCGGCAGGCCGGCCGCGGCCATCCGGACCCGGGCGAGCGGCTGGTCGGCCGAGGTGACCAGGGCGTGCGGGAGCCCGGCCAGCGAGGCGAGGAAGGCGGCGGCGCCGGGCACCGGCACGACGCCCTCGGTGTCGGCGCGCTCCTCGGCGAGCATCCGCTCGTTGTCGGCCAGGTTGAGCTCCATCGGGCGGTCCGGCAGGAAGTGGGCCATGGTCGCGTGGCCCTGGCGGCCGTGCGCGACGGCGAGTACCTCGGCGGGGTCCAGGCCGTGCCGCTCGGCCCAGCGGCCGAAGCAGCGCTCGACCACGGCGTCGGAGTCGACCAGGGTGCCGTCCATGTCCAGGAGGACGGCTCGGGCGGTCAGCCGGACGGGGGCGGCGGGCATGGGACGGCTCCTCGGGGACGAGAACTGTTTGTTTCCGAATGATGCAAAAGATTACGCGGGTCCGAGCAGGTGGGCGTTGACCGCGCGGGCCTCCTCGGCCAGCTCCGGCAGCTCCACCACCTCGACCCCGGCGGCGGTCAGCAGCGCGGTGCCCTGGCAGTCGGTGACGAACAGGTCCGGCTCGCGCCAGGCGACCACCACCCGCGGCACGCCCGCCGCGACGAGCAGCCGGGCGCACGGCACCGGCCGCGAGGCGCGCTGCCCGCAGGGCTCCAGCGAGCTGTAGACGGTCGCCCCGCGCAGCCGCGGGTCGCCCGCCGGGAGCTTGGCCAGGGCCGCCTCCTCGGCGTGGTCGTGCGGGTCCGTCTCCCGGCTGTAGCCCTCCGCCAGCACCGTGCCGTCGGCGCCGACGACCACCGCGCCGACCGAGAAGGCCGTCTCGGACGGCGGGCAGCGGCGGGAGAGTTCGACGGCCCGGCGCAGGTGGGCGAGGTCGGTGGACGCGGACTGGGTCACGGCGCGGGCTCCTTGGGGGCGTACCTGAGCAGGACGACGTCGCCCACGGTACGTGCCTCCAGCAGCCGCATCCGCCGGGCCGGGCCGCCCGGGAACGCGGCCTCGCGGACGAAGCGGGGCGCCCCGGCCTGGCCGACCAGCAGCGGGGCGACGGCCAGCTGGAGCTCGTCCGCGAGGCCCTGGGCCAGGAACTGGGTGTGCACGCCCCCGCCGCCCTCGACCATCAGCCGGCGCACCCCGCGGGCACCCAGGTCGTCCAGCACCGCGCCGAGCTCCACCGCGCCGCCCAGCGCGACCACCTCGGCGAGCCCGTCCAGCCGGGGGCGCAGCACCGTCGCTCCGGCGTCCGTGGTGTAGGCGATCCGGGCGCCGCCGGCGTGCCAGAACCGCAGGCCCGCGTCGAGCTCGCCGGTCGCGGTGAGCGTCACCTTCAGCGGGTGCTCGGGCCGGCCGGCGGCCAGTCGGGCCGCCCGCCGGCCGGGGTCGTTGACCAGCAGCCGGGGGTTGTCGGTTCTCAGCGTGTTGCCGCCGACCAGGATCGCGTCGGCGGCCGCGCGCTCCTCGTCGACCCGGTCGAAGTCGGCGGCGTTGGAGAGCAGCAGCCGGTCGGGGGAGGCGTCGTCGAGGTGGCCGTCGAGCGAGACGGCGGCGCTCAGCAGGACGTAGGGGCGCGGGCCGGGCATGGGCGGGGACCGTTCTGTCGGGGGCGCCTCCACGGTACGGCGGCCGGGTCCGGTCCGGACCCAGGGCAACCGCGATGTGAGACGGATCTTCTCGGGATGCGGGACGACGAGTAGCGTCGGAGACGCCGCGGAACGCCCGCGGCCGACCGCACCCAGGGGGACCCGATGACCGGACCGCAGCCCGCCGCCGTCTACACCCACGGCCACCAGGAGGCCGTGCTGCGCTCGCACCGCTCCCGCACCGCCGCCGACTCGGCCGGCTACCTGCTGCCCGAACTGCGGCCCGGGCAGGCCCTGTTGGACGTCGGCTGCGGGCCCGGCACGATCACCGCGGACCTGGCCGAACTGGTCGGCCCGCAGGGGCGGGTGGTCGCGGTGGACACCTCCGCCGAGGTGCTGGAGCAGGCCGCCGGGCACGTCGCCGGGCGGGGCCTGGCGAATGTCGCCTTCGAGCGCGCCGACGTGCACCGACTGCCCTACCGGGACGGCGAGTTCGACGTGGTGCACGCCCACCAGGTGCTCCAGCACGTGGCCGATCCGGTGGCCGCGCTGCGCGAGCTGCGGCGGGTGACGGCGCCGGGCGGCGTGGTCGCGGTCCGCGACGTCGACTACGCCTCGATGACCTGGTTCCCGGAGGTGCCCGCGCTGGACCGGTGGCTGGAGCTGTACCGGCGGACCGCCCGCGCCAACGGCGGCGAGCCGGACGCCGGCCGGCGGCTGCTGTCCTGGGCCCGCGCGGCCGGGTTCACCGAGGTCACCGCGGGCGCCTCCACCTGGACGTACGCGACGCCCGAGGCGCGCGCCTGGTGGGGCGGGATGTGGGCGGACCGGGTGACGGGCACCGCGCTGGGCCGGACGGCGGTCGGGCTGGGCTTCGCGGACCAGGAGGAGCTGGGCCGGATCGCGGACGGCTGGCGGGAGTGGAGCGCCGCCGGGGACGGCTGGTTCTCGATGCTGCACGGCGAGGTCCTGGCCCGGGGCTGAGCCGACCGGGCCGGCGGGGCCGGCAGAGGGGTGGGCCCGGAAGGGGCGGGCAGGCGTTCGGAAAGATCGGGTAAAGTCGCGCGACCGTTCAGATCGGGCCCGTTCGGGCCCGAGCCATGGTGCCGAGCGCCGAGCCGACGCCCGTTCCGGCGGGTTGGGGGAGTCCACGTGTCCAAGCCTGAGTCCGAGCCGCCCGTCCCGGGCCCGGAGGCGCCCGCGGCCACGGAAGCAGGCGCGAACCCGGGTACGGCCACGGAAGCAGGCGCGAACCCGGGTACGGGTGCGGAAGCGGCCGCGGACGTGGACACGGGCCGGGACACGGACGCGGCGGAGGCCCCGACGGCCGGTCAGGACCCCCGGGTGGACTTCCGCAAGGACACCCCCGAAGCCGCGAGCCCGGTCGAACCCGAGCGGCCCGCCGAAGCCGCCCCGGAGCCCGAGCCCGCCCCCGAGCCGGAGCCCGAGCCCGAGCCCGAGCCGGTGCCCTCGGCCACCGCGGCGGCGATCAGCCGGGCGACGTCCAGGTGCTGGGCGACGTACGCGCCGCCGGGCCGGCCGCGGGCCGGGTCGT
>NZ_JBEXJK010000131.1:0-19551 GCF_040609095.1 Kitasatospora sp. NPDC004799 | reverse complement strand
CGGCGGATGTGGGTCGTGGTCTGGTGGAGGTGCCGGTGGGGTTCAAGTGGTTCGTCGACGGTTTGTTGGAGGGGTCGATCGGTTTCGGTGGTGAGCGGGGGCGAAGGCCCCGTCCGCGACGCACTCCTGGGCCATGGCCGACAGGACGCCGTCGGGGCCGAGTTCGAGGCAGGTCACCACGCCCTGGGCTTCGAGGGTCCGCATGCCGTCCAGGAACCGGACGGCCTGGCGGACGTGGCACACCCAGTACTCCGGCGAGCACAGCTCCTCGGCGGTCGCGACCTCGCCGGTCACGTTGGAGACGACCGGGATGCGCGGCGCCGAGAAGGTCAGGCCCTCGGCGATGCGACGGAAATCGTCCAGCATGCCGTCCATCAGCGGCGAGTGGAACGCGTGCGAGACGTTGAGCCGCTTCGTCTTCTCGAACTGCAAGGCGATCGCGAGGACTTCGGGCTCTTCGCCCGAAATCACCACGGACGTCGGGCCGTTGACCGCCGCGATGCTCACGCCGTCGGTCAGCAGCGGCAGGACCTCGGCCTCGGACGCCTTGACCGCGACCATCGCGCCACCGGTCGGCAGCGCCTGCATCAGCCGGCCACGCGCCGCGACGAGGGCGACAGCGTCGTCAAGGGAGAACACGCCCGCGACGTGCGCGGCGGACAGCTCACCGATCGAGTGCCCGACCAGGAAGTCCGGACGCACACCCCAGCTCTCGTACAGCCGGAACAGCGCCACCTCGACCGCGAACAGCGCCACCTGCGTGAACTCGGTCCGGGACAACACCGAAGCGTCGTCACCGAACACGACCTCCTTCAGCGGCAGTTCGACCCGCGCACACACCGCGTCGAAGGCATCGGCGAACACCGGGAAGGCGTCGTACAGCTCCCGCCCCATCCCCGGCCGCTGACTCCCCTGCCCCGTGAACAGGAACGCCAGCTTCCCGCCCGCGGCCACGCCCTCCACCACGTGGGCGGAACGCCCTCCCGCCGCCAGGGCGGTCAGGCCGCTCGCGAAGTCGGAGCGTTCCCGGCCGAGCACGACGGCCCGGTGCTCGAAGGTGCTGCGGCCGGCCGTCAGGGAGTGGGCGACGTCCGCGATCCGCAGGTCGTCGTGCTCCTCCCAGTGGGCGAGCACGCGCTGCGCCTGGTTCTCCAGGGCCTGCTCGCTGCGCGCCGACAGCACCCACGGCACGACGTCGGTCGGAGTCTCCGCCCTCACCTCGCCCGGCCGGTCGGCGGGGGCCTGTTCGATGATCGTGTGGGCGTTGGTGCCGCTGATGCCGAAGGAGGAGACGGCCGCCCGGCGCGGACGTCCGGTCTCCGGCCACGGCCGGGCCTCGGTCAGCAGTTCGACCGCGCCCGCCGACCAGTCGACCTTCGGCGACGGCTCGTCCACGTGCAGGGTCCGCGGCAGCACGCCCTCGCGGACGGCCATCACCATCTTGATCACGCCCGCCACACCGGCGGCGGCCTGGGCGTGGCCGATGTTGGACTTGAGCGAGCCCAGCCACAGCGGCTCGTCGCCGTCGCGCTCCTGCCCGTACGTGGCCAGCAGCGCCTGCGCCTCGATCGGGTCGCCCAGCGCGGTGCCGGTACCGTGCGCCTCGACGGCGTCGATCTGCCCGGCCGACAGCCCGGCGCCGGCGAGCGCCTGACGGATCACCCGCTGCTGGGCGGGGCCGTTGGGGGCGGTGAGGCCGTTGCTGGCACCGTCCTGGTTGATCGCCGAGCCGCGCACCACCGCGAGCACGGGGTGCCCGTTGCGCTGCGCGTCCGACAGCCGCTCGACGAGCAGCACGCCGACGCCCTCGGCCCAGCCGGTGCCGTCCGCGTCCGCCGCGAAGGCCTTGCAGCGGCCGTCCGAGGCGAGGCCGCCCTGGCGGCCCATCTCCAGGAACATGCTCGGGCCGGCCATCACCGTCACGCCGCCCGCGAGCGCCATGGTGCACTCGCCGCTGCGCAGGGCCTGCGCGGCCCAGTGCAGGGCGACGAGCGACGAGGAGCACGCGGTGTCGACGGTGACGGCCGGGCCCTCCAGCCCGAAGGTGTAGGCGAGCCGACCGGAGGCCACCGAGGTGGCGTTGCCGGTCAGCAGGTGGCCCTGCAGGCCCGCCTGGTCGACGCCCTGCCCGGTCGCGTAGCCGTGGGAGGAGGCGCCGACGAACACGCCGGTCGCGCTGCCCTTCACCGAGGACGGGTCGATGCCCGCCCGCTCGAAGGCCTCCCAGGAGGTCTCCAGCAGCAGCCGCTGCTGCGGGTCCATGGCCAGCGCCTCACGCGGCGAGATCCCGAAGAACGCCGGGTCGAACCGGTCCGCGTCGTAGAGGAACCCGCCCTCGCGGGCCGTCTGGGTGCCGTTCTCGACGGCGGCCAGGGCGCTCAGGTCCCAGCCCCGGTCGGTCGGCAGCGCGCCGACCGCGTCGGTGCCGCTGGCGACCAGCCGCCACAGCTCCTCGGGAGTGCGGACACCGCCGGGGAAGCGGCAGGCCATCGCGACGATCGCGATCGGGTCGTCCGCGTCGGCCGCCCGTGCGGGCGCCGAGGACGGCGCCGACTCCGGTGCCGCGCCGAGGAGTTCGGCCAGCAGGTGGTGCGCGAGCGCCTCCGGGTTCGGGTGGTCGAAGACCAGGGTGGCCGGCAGCCGCAGCCCGGTGGCCGTGTTGATCCGGTTGCGCAGTTCGACCGAGGTCAGCGAGTCGAAGCCGAGGTCCTTGAACGCGCGGTCGGCCGCGACGGCGTCCGCCGAGCCGTGCCCGAGGACGGCTGCCACCTGCGTGCGGACGAGGTCCAGCAGCAGGGTGCGCCGCTCGGCCGAGTCCAGCCCTCCCAGGCGTGCCGCCAGGGTCGCGCCCTCGGCGGCCGTGCCGCCGGCGACGGCCCGTCGGACCGTGGCGCGGACCAGGCCGCGCAGGTACGCGGGGGCGGGCGCCGTCCTCGCCTGGGCGCGCAGCGCGGGCAGGTCGAGGCGGACGGGCAGGACGGCCGCCTCGGCACCCGCGCGGGCCGCGCCGAACAGGGCCAGGCCTTCTTCGGCGCTCAGCGGCGGCACGCCGCCGCTGGACATCCGGCGCACCTCGGCCTCGTCGAGCCGGCCGAGCATGCCGCCCTCGTGGGCCCAGGGGCCCCAGGCCATCGAGGTCGCCGGCAGGCCGACCGCGCGGCGGTGCTGGGCCAGCGCGTCCAGGAAGGCGTTCGCCGCGGCGTAGTTGCCCTGGCCACCCGTACCGAAGAGGGCGGAGACGGAGGAGAAGAGGACGAAGTCGGTGAGGTCCTGGTCGAGGGTCAGCTCGTGCAGGTGCCAGGCCGCGTCCAGCTTCGGCCGCAGCACGGCCTCCAGCCGCTCCGGCGTCAGCCCCGACACCACCCCGTCGTCCAGCACACCAGCGGTGTGCACGACGGCCGACAGCGACCGGCCCGCCAACAGCCCGGCGAGCGCCGCACGATCGGCCACGTCACAGGCCACGACCTCCACCGCGGCACCCAACTCGCGCAGTTCGTCCCACAGTTCCATCGCACCCGGCGCGTCCAGACCACGACGGCTGACCAGCAGCAGGCTCCGCACCCCGTGCCCGACCACCAGGTGCCGGGCCACCAACGCCCCCAGACCACCCGTCCCGCCCGTCACCAGCACCGTGCCCGCCGGATCCAACGCAGCGGGGACCGTCAGCACCACCTTGCCGACATGCCGCGCCTGCCCCAGGAAACGGAACGCCTCCTTGGCCCGCCGCACATCCCAGGTCGTCACCGGCAGCGGCGCCAGCACACCCTCCTCGAACAGCTCCACCAGCCGCGCCAGCATCACGCCGATCCGCTCCGGACCCGCCTCGATCAGGTCGAACGCCCGGTACCGCACCCCCGCGTGCTCCGCCGCCACCGCCTCCGGCTCGCGGACGTCCGTCTTGCCCATCTCCAGGAACCGGCCCCCGCGCGGCAGCAACCGCAGCGAGGCGTCCACGAACTCACCCGCCAGCGCGTCCAGCACCACATCCACCCCGGCACCGCCCGTCGCCCCCAGGAACACGCCCTCGAAGTCCAGCGTCCGCGAATCGGCGATGTGCGCCCCGTCCAGACCCAGACCCCGCAACGCCTCCCACTTGCCGACACTCGCCGTACCGAACACCTCCGCGCCGAGATGCCGCGCCACCTGCACCGCGGCCATCCCCACACCACCGGCAGCCGCGTGCACCAGCACCCGCTCACCCGCCCGCACACCACCCAGGTCCACCAACGCGTAGTACGCCGTCAGGAACACCATCGGGACCGAGGCGGCCCGGACGTACGACCAGCCGGCCGGGATGCGCGTGAGCATGCGGTGGTCCGTCACCGCCACCGGGCCGAAGCAGCCGGTCAGCAGGCCCATCACCCGGTCGCCGGGCACCAGGTCCGTCACCCCGGCGCCGACCTCCAGGACGACGCCCGCGCCCTCGCTGCCCATCCGGGCCGCGCTGTCCGGGTACATGTCCAGGGGGATCAGGACGTCACGGAAGTTGAGGCCAGCCGCGCGGACCGCGACCCGGACCTCGTGGGCGGCCAGCGGCGCCGAGGCGTCGTCGACCGGCACGAGGGCGAGGTTCTCCAGCGTGCCGCGTTCGGTCGCGTCCAGCCGCCAGGCGGACGCTCCGGCGGGCGCCGCCAGCGCGCCGCCGGTCGCCGCGCGGGCGAGCCTGGGCGCGAACACCTCACCGGCACGTACGGCCAGTTGGGGTTCCTCGGTGGCGACGGCGGCACCCAGGGCGGCGAACGAGTCCGCGTGACCGTCCACGTCCACCAGCACCAGCCGACCCGGGTTCTCGGTCTGCGCGGAGCGCAGCAGGCCCCAGGTCGCGGCCACCGTCAGATCAGGGCTCTCCCCCGCCCCCACGGCCACCGCACCACGCGTCACCACCACCAGCCGCGACGACCCGAACCGCTCGTCACCCAACCACTCCCGCACCAGCCCCAACACCCGCGCCACCACCGACCGGGCCGCCTCCACGACCCCGCCACCGACAGCACCGTCCACCACCACGACAACGGCCTCCGGCACCGCGGCGCCCCCGTCCACCGCGGCCGCCAGCGCCGTCAGGCTCTCCACCTGCCGCTCCACCGGCCGGAGCCCGCCGAGCAGCGGCTCGGCGGCACCCGCCAGCAGCGCCCAGTCCGCGGTCCCGGCCGGTTCAGCGGCCGCGACCGGGGTCCACTCCACGCGGAACAGCGCGTCGTGCAGCGTGTGGTCCGCCTCGGCGAGCGCGCTCGCCGACACCGGACGCGCCACCAGCGACTCCACCGTGGCGACCGGCCGCCCGGCGGCGTCCGCCACCGTGACGGCCGTGCCGTCCGCGCCGGCCGGCGCGAGGTGCACCCGGACGCTCGACGCCCCGGTCGCGTGCAGCGAGACACCGGTCCACGAGAACGGCAGGCGCCCGTCGGCGTCGTCCGCGTGCCGCAGGAACGAGCCGTGCAGCGCGGCGTCCAGGACTGCCGGGTGCAGGCCGTACGCGGAGCCCTCGTCGGCCGGCTCCCCGGGCAGCGTCACCTCGCCGAACACCTCGTCGCCCCGGACCCAGGCGGCCCGCAGGCCCTGGAACACCGGCCCGTAGGCGAACCCGCGCGCGGCGAACCGCTCGTACAGGTCAGCCAGTTCGGCCCGCTCCGCTCCCTGCGGCGGCCACACCGCCAGGTCGGCGGCGGCCGTCGGCTCCTCCGCCGACAGCACGCCGGTCGCGTGCCTGGTCCACGGCTGGTCGTCGAAGGCGTCGGCAGGGCGCGCGTGGATGGTCAACTGCCGCCGCCCGGAGCCGTCCTGGGCCTCGACCGCCAGCTGGAGGACGACGCCACCGCGCTCGGGCAGCACCAGCGGCGCCTCCAGCGTCAGCTCGTCCAGCCGCCCGCACGCGACCTGGTCGCCGGCGTGCAGGGCGAGCTCGACGAACGCCGTTCCCGGCAGCAGGACCGAGCCCATGATCGTGTGATCGGCCAGCCACGGGTGCGTCGCCAGCGAGAGCCGGCCGGTGAAGAGGAAACCGTCGCTCTCCGCGAGACTCACGGCCGCACCCAGCAGCGGGTGCCCGGCCGAGACCAGCCCGGCCGAGGCGACATCCGCCCGGGCCCCGGCCGACGCCTCCGGCCAGTAGCGCTGCCGCTGGAAGGCGTACGTGGGCAGGTCGGTCAGGCGGACGCCGGTCCCGGCGAAGAAGGCCGACCAGTCGACGGGGGCGCCGTGGACGTGGGCGGTGGCCAGGGCCGTCAGCACGGTCTGCGCCTCGGGGCGCTCGGCGCGCAGAGCGGGCGCGAAGTCGCCCTCCTCGACGCACTCCTGAGCCATCGCGGTGAGGACACCGTCCGGGCCCAGCTCGACGAAGGTGGTGACGCCCTTGGCTGCGAGGGTGCGCATGCCGTCGGCGAAGCGGACGGCCTGGCGGACGTGCCGGACCCAGTACTCGGGCGAGCACAGCTCCTCGGCCGTCGCGACGACGCCGGTCACGTTGGAGACCACCGCGATCTGCGGAGCCGAGAACGTCAGGCTCTCCGCCACGCGGCGGAAGTCCTCCAGCATCCCGTCCATCAGCGGGGAGTGGAACGCGTGCGAAACGTTGAGCCGCTTGGTCTTCTCGAACTGCGAGGCAATAGCCAAGACTTCGGCTTCCTCGCCCGAAATCACCACGGATGTCGGCCCGTTGACTGCCGCAATGCTCACGCCATCGGTCAGCAGCGGGAGGACATCCTCCTCAGCGGCCTTGACCGCCACCATCGCACCGCCCTCGGGCAGCGCCTGCATCAGCCGGCCACGGGCAGCGACGAGCGTCACCGCATCGTCCAGCGACAGCACACCCGCCACATGCGCGGCCGACAGCTCACCGATCGAGTGCCCCACCAGGAAGTCCGGCCGCACACCCCAGCTCTCGAACAGCCGGAACAGCGCGGTCTCCACCGCGAACAGCGCCAGCTGCGTGAACACCGTGCGCGCCAGAACCTCGGCATCCTCGCCGAACACGACGTCCTTCAGCGGCAGTTCAGCACGCACACACACCGCGTCGAAGGCCTCAGCGAACACCGGGTAGGCGTCGTACAGCTCACGCCCCATCCCGAGCCGCTGGCTGCCCTGGCCGGTGAACAGGAACGCCAGCTTCCCGCCCGAGGCCGCACCGGCCACCAGCCCGGCGGCCGTCCCACCGTCCGCCAGCACCGCCAGGCCGCCCCGAAGCGACGCGACATCCTCCGCGACCACCACGGCCCGGTGCTCCAACCCCGCACGCGTCGTACCGAGCGAGGACGCGAGATCACCGAGATCCACATCCGGACGCCCGTCCAGGTACCCCAGCAACCGGGACGCCTGCTCCCGCAACGCCCGCCCGCTCGCACCCGACAGCAGCACCGGACGACCCACCGGCCCCGCCGGCCGCTCCACCTCCACAGCCGCGACGACCGGCGCCTGCTCCAGAACCGTGTGCGCGTTCGTCCCACTGATCCCGAACGACGACACCGCCGCCCGCCGCGGACGCCCCGTCTCCGGCCACGCCCGCGCCTCCGCCAGCAGCTCCACCGCACCCGACGCCCAGTCCACGTGCGGCGACGGCTCGTCCACATGAAGGGTCCGCGGCAGCACACCCTCCCGCATCGCCATCACCATCTTGATCACACCGGCCACACCCGCAGCCGCCTGCGTGTGCCCGAGGTTCGACTTCACCGACCCCAGCCACAACGGCTCCCCGCCCCCGCGCTCCTGCCCGTACGTCGCCAGCAACGCCTGCGCCTCGATCGGATCGCCCAGCCGGGTGCCCGTCCCGTGCGCCTCCACGACGTCGACCTCGGCGGCCGACAGCCGCGCGTCCGCCAGGGCCTCGCGGATGACCCGCTGCTGCGAGGGCCCGTTCGGCGCCGTCAGGCCGTTGCTCGCACCGTCCTGGTTCACGGCCGAACCGCGCACGACCGCGAGCACCTGGTGCCCGTTGCGCTCGGCGTCCGACAGCCGCTCCAGCAGCAGCATGCCGACGCCCTCGCCCCAGCCGGTCCCGTCCGCCGCCGCCGCGAAGGACTTGCAGCGCCCGTCGGCAGCCAGGCCGCGCTGGCGGCTGAACTCGATGAAGGCCGTGGGCGTGGACATCACCGTCGCGCCGCCCGCGAGGGCCAGCGAGCACTCGCCGCTGCGCAGCGACTGCGCGGCCAGGTGCAGGGCGACCAGCGAGGCGGAGCAGGCGGTGTCCACGGTCACCGCCGGGCCCTCCAGCCCCAAGGTGTAGGCGACGCGCCCGGACACGACGCTGCCGGCGTTGCCGGTGCCGATGTACCCCTCGACGGGCTGCGGGTCCTGGAGCAGCAGCGCGGCGTAGTCCTGACCGTTGGAGCCGATGAACACGCCGGTCCGGCTGCCGCGCACGGACGCCGGGTCGAGGCCGGCCCGCTCGAAGGCCTCCCAGGACGTCTCCAGCAGCAGCCGCTGCTGCGGGTCCATCGCCAGCGCCTCGCGCGGCGAGATGCCGAAGAAGTCGGCGTCGAACTCGGTGGCGCCGTGCAGGAATCCGGCCCGGCGGGCGTAGTGGGTGCCGGGCCGTTCGGGGTCCGGGTCGTAGAGGGCGTCCAGGTCCCAGCCGCGGTCGGTCGGGAAGGCGGTCATGCCGTCCCGGCCGTCGGTGACCAGCTGCCAGAGGTCCTCGGGCGAGCCGACGCCGCCGGGGAAGCGGCAGGCCATGGCGACGATCGCGATGGGCTCGTCCGCGGCCCCGGTGCGGCCGGTCGGCAGCGGTGCCGCGTCGGCCGTGCCGAGGAGTCCGGCCAGCAGGTGGCCGGCCAGCACGGTCGGCGTCGGGTGGTCGAAGACGAGGGTCGCGGGCAGCGTGAGGCCGGTCGCCGCGGCGAGCCGGTTGCGCAGTTCCACGGAGGTGAGCGAGCCGAAGCCGAGGTCGCGGAAGGCCCGGTCCCGGCCGACCGCGTCCGCGCCGTCGTGGCCGAGGACGGCGGCGGCCTCGCCGCGGACCAGGTCGAGCAGCAACCGCTGCCGCTCCGCCTCGCCGAGGCCCGCCAGGCGGGCGGCCAGGGACGACCCGGCTGCCGGGGCGGCAGCCGCGGTCAGCGCCCGTCGCACCTCGGGCAGGCCGGACAGCAGCCTGCCGGTCCGGGCGGCCGAGGCCGTGGCGTAGCGCTCCCAGTCGACGTCGAGCACGACCCGGACGGCGGCCGGCCGGACGACGGCCCCGGCCAGCACCTCGACGGCCGCCTCGGGGGACAACGGGGCGATGCCGGAGGCCCGGAGCCGCTGTTCGATCGCGCCGCCGTCCGCGGCCATGCCCGGGCCCGCCCAGGGGCCCCAGGCGAGGGAGGTGGCGGGCAGACCGTCGGCCCGGCGCTGCTCGGCGAGGGCGTCCAGGTAGGCGTTGGCGGCCGCGTAGTTGCCCTGACCGGCGGACCCGAGGGCGCCGGCGACCGAGGAGAAGAGGACGAAGGCGTCCAGGTCGAGCCCGGCGGTCAGCTCGTGCAGCACCTGCGCGGACACCGCCTTCGCCCGCAGCACCGCCGCGAACCGCTCCGGCGTCAGCGACTCCACCACACCGTCGTCCAGCACACCCGCCGTGTGCACCACCGCCGACACCGGATGCTCCGCCAACAGCGCCGCCACAGCCTGACGATCCGTCACATCACAAGCGGCGACCACCACCTGCACACCCAGACCGACCAGCTCGTCCCGCAGCTCCACCGCCCCCGGAGCCTCCAGGCCACGACGGCTCACCAGCACCAGCCGCTCGACACCACGGCCCGCCAGCCACCGCGCCACATGCCCACCCAGCGCACCCGTACCACCAGTGACCAGCACCGCCCCCGACGGACGCCACCCCTCACCCGAACCCGCACCCGACACCCGCACCAGACGACGCACGAACACACCCGCCGCCCGCACCGCCACCTGGTCCTCACCCGAACCACCGGACAGCACCGCCACCAACCGCTCACGCCCCCGCCAGTCCAACACTCCCGGCAGATCCACCAGACCACCCCAACGACCCGGCAGCTCCAACGCCACACTCCGCCCCAGACCCCACACCATCGCCTGGACGGCCGAGCGCAGCCGGTCCGTCCGGTCGACCGTGACGGCCCCCGAGGTGGCCACCCAGAGCGGCGCCTCGATCCCGGCGTCGCCGAGGGCCTGGATCAGGCCGAGGGTTCCGCCGAGACCGACGGACAGCTCGGGCGTGGCGTCCCCGTCGTCGGCGAGCGCGAGCAGGGAGAGCACGCCGGTGAAGCCGCCGTCGGGCTCCGAACGCAGCAGCCCGCCCAGCGTCTGCCGGTCGGCATCGGCGCCGGACAGCTCGAGGTGCCGGACCTCGATCCCGCGCTCCGACAGGGCCTCGACGGTGTCGGCGACCAGCCGGCCGGCCGCGCAGTCGGCCGGGGAGACGACGAGCCAACGGCCGGACGCCGCGACAGCGGGCCGGTCGACGGCACGCTCCCAGTCGATGCCGTAGCTCAACCGGTCGTCGAGCACGGCCTCGGGCATCCGGGGCCAGTACAGCTCGCGCTGGAAGGCGTAGGTCGGCAGCGAGGCGGCCACCGTCGGCGCCGGGTCGAGCAGCGCCGCCCAATCGGGCGTCCGGCCGCCGACGAACAGCTCGGTGAGTGCGGTGGTGACGGCCACGGCCTCCGGCCGCTCGGCGCGCAGGGCCGGGATGAACGCGCCACCCTCGACGCACTCCTGGGCCATCGCGGTGAGGACGCCGTCCGGGCCCAGCTCGACGAAGGTGGTGCCGCTCTCGGCTGCAAGGGTGCGCATGCCGTCGGCGAAGCGGACGGCCTCGCGGACGTGCCGCACCCAGTACTCGGGCGAGCACAGCTCCTCGGCCGTCGCGACGGCACCGGTCACGTTGGAGACCACCGGGATGACCGGCTCGGCGTAGGTCAGCCCCTCGGCGATGCGGCGGAAATCGTCCAGCATGCCGTCCATCAGCGGCGAGTGGAACGCGTGCGAGACGTTGAGCCGCTTGGTCTTCTCGAACTGCCCGGCGATCGCCAGGACTTCGGACTCTTCGCCCGAAATAACCACGGACGTCGGTCCGTTGACCGCAGCGATGCTCACCTGAGCGGTCAGCAGCGGCAGCATCTCGGCCTCCGCAGCCTTCACCGCCACCATCGCACCGCCCTCGGGCAGCGCCTGCATCAGCCGACCACGCGCCGCGACCAGGGCGACAGCGTCGTCAAGGGAGAGGACGCCCGCGACGTGCGCGGCGGACAGCTCACCGATCGAGTGCCCGACCAGGAAGTCCGGACGCACACCCCAGCTCTCGAACAGCCGGAACAGCGCCACCTCGACCGCGAACAGCGCCACCTGCGTGAACTCTGTCCGCGTCAGAACCTCGGCATCCTCGCCGAACACCGCCTCCTTCAGCGGCAGTTCCACCCGCGCGCACACCGCGTCGAACGCCTCCGCGAACACCGGATAGGCCTCGTACAGCTCACGCCCCATCCCCGGCCGCTGACTCCCCTGCCCCGTGAACAGGAACGCCAGCTTCCCGCCGCCGGACCCGCTTCCGACCACCAGCCCGGCAGCCGTCCCGCCCTCGGCGAGCGCCGCGAGGGCGCGGAGGAGCCCGTCGCGGCCGTCTGCCACCACGCCCGCGCGGTGCTCGAAGGCCGTGCGCCCCGTGGCCAGCGCCCGGGCGGTGTCCATCGGGCTCAGCCCGGGGGCGGCGTCAAGGTGGTCGCGCAGCCGGCGGGCCTGCGCCTGCAGCGCCTCACCGGTCCGGGCGGAGAGCACGACGGGCGCGATCCCGGTGTCGCCGCGGCCGTCGCCCTGGAGGGTCGGCCGGGTGGGGGCCTGCTCGACGATGACGTGGGCGTTGGTGCCGCTGACACCGAAGGCGGACACGCCGAACCGCCGGGGACGGCCGGGCTCCGGCCAGGGCCTCGCCTGCGTCAGCAGCTCCACCGCGCCCGCCGACCAGTCGACGTGCGGGGTGGGCTCGTCCACGTGCAGGGTGCGCGGCAGCACACCCTCGCGCATCGCCATCACCATCTTGATCACACCGGCCACGCCGGCCGCCGCCTGGGTGTGGCCCAGGTTCGACTTCACCGAGCCCAGCCAGAGCGGCTCGCCGTCGCCGCGCTCCTGCCCGTACGTGGCGAGCAGCGCCTGCGCCTCGATGGGGTCGCCCAGCCGGGTGCCCGTCCCGTGGGCCTCCACCGCGTCCACCTCGGCGGCCGACAGCCGGGCGGCGGCCAGGGCCTGCCGGATCACCCGCTGCTGCGCAGGGCCGTTCGGGGCGGTCAGCCCGTTGCTGGCGCCGTCCTGGTTGACGGCCGAGCCACGCACCACCGCGAGCACCCGGTGCCCGTGGCGCTCCGCGTCCGAGAGGCGCTCCAGCAGCAACAGGCCGACGCCCTCGCCCCAGCCCGTACCGTCCGCGCCCGCCGCGAAGGCCTTGCAGCGGCCGTCCGCCGCCAGTCCGCGCTGGCGGCTGAACTCCACGAACGCGGCCGGCGTCGACATGACGGCCACACCGCCGGCCAGGGCCAGCGAGCACTCGCCGCCGCGCAGCGCCTGCGCCGCCAGGTGCAGGGCCACCAGCGAGGAGGAGCAGGCCGTGTCCACCGTCACCGCCGGGCCCTCCAGCCCGAAGGAGTACGAGAGCCGGCCGGACAGGACGCTGCCGGCGTTGCCGGTCATCAGGTAGCCCTCCAGGTCCTCGTCGGACTGCTGGAGGAGGGTCACGTAGTCGTTGCTGTTGGTGCCGACGAAGACGCCGGTCCGGCTGCCGCGCAGGGCCGCCGGGTCGAGGCCGGCCCGTTCGAAGGCCTCCCAGGAGGTCTCCAGCAGCAGCCGCTGCTGCGGGTCCATCGCCAGCGCCTCGCGCGGCGGGATGCCGAAGAAGCCGGCGTCGAACTCGCCCGCCTCGTGCAGGAATCCGCCCTCGCGGGCGTAGAAGGTGCCCTTGCGGTCGGGGTCGGGGTGGTAGAGGGCGTCCAGGTCCCAGCCGCGGCCGGTCGGCAGGCCGGTGGCGGCGTCGGCCTCGTCGGCGACCAGCCGCCACAGCTCCTCGGGGCTGCCCACGCCGCCGGGGAAGCGGCAGGCCATGGCCACGATCGCGATCGGGTCCTCGACCGTCACCGCCGGCTCGCCGGTCGAGCCGGCGGCGTCGGCGTCCGCGTCGGGGACGAGCTCGGCGGTCAGCCGGTCGGCCAGCGCCACCGGGGTCGGGTGGTCGTAGACCAGCGTGGCGGGCAGCCTGAGGCCGGTGGCGGCGTTCAGGCGGTTGCGCAGCTCGACGGCGGTCAGCGAGTCGAAGCCCAGCTCCTTGAAGGCCCGCGACGCGCCGACGGCCTCCGCTCCGGCGTGGCCGAGGACGGCCGCGACCTGCTCCCGGACCAGCTCCAGGGCCGCTGCCCGAACCTCCGACCGGGGCAGCTCGCGCAGCTGCCGCCCGGCCGGGGCGCGGCCGTCGTCGGCGGCCGTCGCCGCGGCACCCCGGGGCGAGGCGGCCGCGACGGCCTCCGGCAGGTCGGCGAGCAGCGGGCTGGGCCGGGTCGCGGTGAAGCCGGGGACGAAGCGCTCCCAGTCGACGTCGACCACGGAGAGCACCGTGTGGCCCTGCTCGAGGCAGCGCTGCAGAGCGGCGAGGGCCTGCGCGGGCGGCATCGCCGGGACGCCGGTGCGGACCAGCCGCGCCCGCACGGAGGCGTCGTCGGTGGCCATGCCGCCGCCGTCCCAGGCACCCCAGGCGAGGGAGGTGGCGGGCAGGCCGGCGGCCGCGCGCTGCTCGGCGAGGGCGTCCAGGTAGGCGTTGGCGGCCGCGTAGTTGCCCTGACCGGGTGCGCCGAACGTTCCGGCCGTGGAGGAGAAGAGGACGAAGGCGTCCAGGTCGAGGTGCGCGGTCAGCTCGTGCAGCACCTGCGCGGACACCGCCTTCGACCGCAGCACCGCCGCGAACCGCTCGGGCGTCAGCGACTCCACCACACCGTCGTCCAGCACACCCGCCGTGTGCACCACCGCCGACACCGGATGCTCCGACAACAGCGCCGCAACAGCATGACGATCCGTCACATCACAAGCGGCGACCACCACCTGCACACCCAGACCGACCAGCTCTTCCCGCAGCTCCACCGCACCCGGAGCCTCCGGGCCACGACGGCTCACCAGCACCAGCCGCTCGACACCACGGCCCGCCAGCCACCGCGCCACATGCCCACCCAGCGCACCCGTACCACCGGTCACCAGCACCGCCCCGGACGGACGCCACCCCTCACCGGAACCCGCACCCGACACCCGCACCAGACGACGCACGAACACACCCGCCGCCCGCACCGCCACCTGGTCCTCACCCGAACCACCGGACAGCACCGCCACCAACCGCTCACGCCCCCGCCGGTCCAACACCACCGGCAGATCCACCAGACCACCCCAACGACCCGGCAGCTCCAACGCCACACTCCGCCCCAGACCCCACACCATCGCCTGGACGGGGTCGGCCGGACGGTCGGCGTGCGCGGCGGAGACGGCGCCCCGGGTGGCCACCCAGAGCCGGCCGGTCACCTCGGCGTCGGCCAGCGCCTGGAGCAGCGACGCGGTGGCGGCGAGACCCACCGGCACCGACGGCTGCCCGGGGTGCGTGCCCTCGGCGAGCGCGAGCAGCGAGAGGACCAGCTCCGTCGCGGGGGCGTCCGCCGTGGCCGCACGCAGCGCCTCGGCCAGGTCCGTACGGTCGGCGGCCGGGTCGGTGACCACGGTCCGGACGTCCGCGCCGTGGTCGGCGAGCGCCTGGAGCGCGCCCACCACGGCCGGGTCCTGCTCGTGGCCCGCCGGGACGACGGCCAGGCAGCCCGCCGCGGGGGCGGCCGCCGGGAGGTCGTCGAGCGGACGCCAGGCGGCGCGGTAGCACCAGCCGTCGAGGGCGGACTGCGTCCGGCGCTCGGCGCGCCAGGTCGACAGCGCGGGGAGGACGGAGTCCAGCGGGGCGCTCGCGTCGACGGCGAGCGTCTGCGCCACGGCCGCCACGTCCCCGGCCTCGACGCTCCGCCAGAAGTCGGCGTCGACCGGATCCGCCACCGGACCGGCCGCAGCGGCGGGCCGACGGCGCGGCCAGAACCGCTGCCGGTCGAAGGGGTAGGTCGGCAGCTCGACGCTCCGGCCGCCGGTCAGCGCCGACCAGTCCGAGGCGTGGCCGGCGACGAAGGCGGCGGCCAGTGCCGCCAGCGCGGTACCGGGCTCGGGCCGCTCGGCGCGCAGGGCGGGCGCGAACACGCCCGTCTCGACGCACTCCTGGGCCATGGCGGACAGCACGCCGTCCGGGCCCAGCTCCACGAAGGTGGCGACGCCCTCGGCCTCCAGGGTCCGCATGCCGTCCAGGAACCGGACGGCCTCGCGGACGTGCCGGACCCAGTACTCCGGCGAGCACAGAGCCTCGGCCGTCGCGACCTCGCCCGTGACGTTGGAGACCACCGGGACGGTCGGCTCGGCATACGTCAGCCCCTGCGCGACCCGGCGGAAGTCCTCCAGCATCCCGTCCATCAGCGGGGAGTGGAACGCGTGCGAGACGTTCAGGCGCTTCGACTTCTCGAACTGCGAGGCGATCGCCAGGACTTCGGACTCCTCGCCCGAAATCACCACGGACGTCGGGCCGTTGACCGCCGCGATGCTCACGCCGCCGGTCAGCAGCGGCAGCACTTCGGCCTCGGCGGCCTTCACCGCCACCATCGCACCACCCTCGGGCAGCGCCTGCATCAGCCGACCACGCGCCGCCACCAGCGCCACCGCATCATCCAGCGACAGCACCCCCGCCACATGCGCGGCCACCAGCTCACCCACCGAGTGCCCGACCAGGAAGCCCGGCCGCACACCCCAACTCTCGAACAGCCGGAACAGCGCCACCTCAACGGCGAACAACGCCACCTGCGTGAACTCGGTCCGAGCCAACACCACGGCGTCCTCGCCGAACACGACATCCTTCAGCGGCAGTTCGACCCGAGCGCACACCGCGTCGAACGCCTCCGCGAACGCCGGATAGTCCTCGTACAGCTCACGCCCCATCCCCGGCCGCTGACTCCCCTGCCCCGTGAACAGGAACGCCAGCTTCCCGCCGTGCACCGCGCCCTGGGTGAGGTTCGCCGCAGCCCCTCCGCGGGTCAGCGCCTCCAGCCCCGCGTCCAGGGCGGCCCGGTCGTCCGCCAGGACCACCGCGCGCTGCTCGAAGGCCGTCCGCCCCGCCAACGCGTGGGCCACGTCGCCGAGTTCGAGGTCGGCCCGGGAGGCGAGGAAGTCCCGCAGTCGGACGGCCCGCTCCCGGAGGCCACGCCCGTCCTTCGCGCTGAGCACGAACGGCCGCAGCCCACCGGCCGGGCGGGGCGCCTCGACGGCGTCCCCGGTCTCCGGAGCGTCCTCGGCCGGCGCCTGCTCGATGATCACGTGCGCGTTGGTGCCGCTGATCCCGAAGGAGGAGACGGCCGCCCGGCGCGGACGCCCGGTCTCCGGCCACGGCCGCGCCTCGGTCAGCAGCTCGACCCCGCCCGACGCCCAGTCGATGTGCGGCGAGGGCTCGTCCACGTGCAGGGTCCGCGGCAGCACGCCGTCCCGCATCGCGTAGATCATCTTGATGAGGCTCGCGGCGCCGGCCGCGGCCTGGGTGTGCCCGAGGTTGGACTTCACCGAGCCCAGCCACAGCGGCTCCTCGCCGCCGCGCTCCTGCCCGTACGTGGCGAGCAGCGCCTGCGCCTCGATCGGGTCGCCCAGCGCCGTGCCGGTCCCGTGGGCGTCGACCGCGTCGATCTGGTGGGCCGCGAGGTTGGCGGCGGCCAGGGCCTGGCGGATGACGCGCTGCTGCGAGGGCCCGTTCGGCGCCGTCAGCCCGTTGCTCGCACCGTCCTGGTTGACGGCGCTGCCGCGCACGACGGCGAGCACGGGGTGCCCGTTGCGCCGCGCGTCGGACAGCCGCTCGAGCACCAGCACGCCGACACCCTCACCCGCGCCGAAGCCGTCGGCGGCGGCCGCGAAGGCCTTGCAGCGACCGTCCGAGGCCAGTCCGCGCTGGCGGCTGAACTCGACCAGCATCTGGGGGGTGGACATCACCGCCACGCCGCCGGCCAGCGCCAGCGAGCACTCGCCGTTGCGCAGCGCCTGGGCCGCCAGGTGCAGGGCGACCAGCGAGGACGAGCAGGCGGTGTCGACGGTCACCGCCGGGCCCTCCAGCCCGAAGGCGTAGGAGAGCCGGCCGGAGGCGACGCTGGCGGTGTTGCCGGTGCCGACGTAGCCCTCGACGTCCTCGCCGGACTCCTGCAGGACGGTGGCGTAGTCGTGGAAGGTCATGCCGACGAAGACGCCGGTGCGGCTGCCGCGCAGCGCCGTCGGGTCGATCCCGGCGCGCTCGAAGGCCTCCCAGGAGGTCTCCAGCAGCAGCCGCTGCTGCGGGTCCATCGCCAGCGCCTCACGCGGCGAGATCCCGAAGAACGCCGGGTCGAACTCGCCAGCGCCGCCGAGGAATCCGCCGTCCACGACGTAGCTGGTGCCGGAGTGGTCCGGGTCGGGGTCGTGGAGCGCGTCGAGGTCCCAGCCGCGGTCGGCCGGCACCTGGGCGACGGCGTCGCGGCCGTGGCGGACCAGTTCCCACAGGTCCTCGGGGCTGCGGACGTCGCCGGGGAAGCGGCAGCCCAGGGCGACGACCGCGATCGGCTCGTCGGCCGCGGACTCCAGCTCGCGCAGGCGGCGGCGCGTCTGCTGCAGGTCCGCGGTCACCTTCTTGAGGTAGCCGAGCAGCTTGTCCTGAGCGTCCATCGTGGGCTTACCTTCCGGGTTGTGCAGGCCTTCGGCGCGGTTCTCGGCGTTCCCGGTCACGACATCCCCAGCTCGTTGTCGATGAGGTCGAACAGCTCGTCGGCGGTGGCCGCGTCCAGCACGGTCGGGGCGGTGTCGGCGTCGGTGCCGGCGAAGCGGGTGGTCCAGCGGGCGAGCATCCGCTGGAGCCGGGCGGTGACGGCGGCCGCGGTCTCCTCGTCGGCGGTGAGGTCGCCGAGTTCGGCGTCCAGGCGTTCGAGGTCGGCGAGGGCCGAGGCCGGCCGGTCCGGCCGGGCGCCGAGGAGTTCGGCCAGCAGGTGCTCGGCCAGCGCGGTCGGCGTCGGGTAGTCGAAGACCAGGGTCGCGGGCAGTTTGACGCCGACGGCGGCGGTCAGGCGGTTGCGCATCTCGACGGCCGTGAGGGAGTCGAAGCCCAGGTCGCGGAAGGCCCGGGTCGGGTCGACCCCGTCGGCGGAGGCGTGCCCGAGGACGCCGGCGGTACGGCTGCGGACGAGGTCGAGCAGCAGCTCGGACCGGTCGGCCGGGGGCAGGGCGGCCAGCCGTGCGGCGAAGGAGGCCGGGTCGGCGCCGTCGGTGCGGGCCGACTCGGCCGGGCGCTCGGCGAGCATCCGGGCGACCGCGGGCACCTCGCCGATCAGCGGGCGGACCCGCCCGGCGCCGAAGGACGGGACGAAGCGGTCCCAGGCGATGTCGGCGACGGCGAGGAAGGTCTCCCGGGCGTCCAGGGCCTGCTGGAGGACGGTGACGGCCAGGTCCGGGTCCAGCTCGCCGCTGCCGCGCCGGCGCAGCGAGGACTCGACCGCGCCCTCGGCCATGCCGCCGCCGGCCCAGTGGCCCCAGGCCAGCGAGGTGGCGGGCAGGCCGTCGGCCCGGCGCTGCTCGGCGAGGGCGTCCAGGAAGGCGTTGCCGGGGGCGTAGTTGCCCTGGCCGGCGAGGCCGAAGGTGCCGGCGAAGGAGGAGAAGAGGACGAAGGCCGAGAGGTCCAGCCCGCGGGTCAGCTCGTCCAGGTTGCGGGCGGCGGTGACCTTGACGGCCAGCGCGCGGGCGACCTGGTCGACGGTGAGCGCGTCGAGCAGGTTGTCGTCGACGATCGCGGCCGTGTGGATCACGGTGGTGAGCGGGGCCTCGGCCGGGATCGCGGCGAGCAGCCGGGCGAGGTCGCCGCGGTCGGCGACGTCGCAGGCCACGGCCTCGGCGCGGGTGCCGAGGGCGGCGAGTTCCGCCACCAGCTCGGCCGCGCCGGGGGCCTCGGCGCCGCGCCGGCTGACCAGCAGGAGGTGCTCGGCGCCGGCGCGGGCCAGCCAGCGGGCGACGTGTCCGCCGAGGGCGCCGGTGCCGCCGGTGACCAGCACGGTGCCCTCGGGGCGCCACGGGGCGGTGACGGCCGCCGGGTCGAACGGGGCGGGCAGCAGGCGGCGGCCGAGGACGCCGTCCGGGCGGACGGCCAGCTGGTCCTCGGCGCCGGCGCCGGTCAGCGCGGCGGCGAGGCGCCCGGCGAGGGCGGCGTCGCCCTCCGGGTCGGCGGGCAGGTCGATCAGTCCGCCCCAGCGCTGCGGGTGCTCCTGGGCGACCACCCGGCCGAGACCCCAGACCAGGGCCTGTCCGGGGTTCGTCAGGCGTTCCTCCGGGCCGGCGGCGACGGCGGCCCGGGTGATCAGCCAGAGCGGGGCGTCCACGTCGGCGTCACCGAGCGCCTGGACCAGGGCGAGGTTGCCCGCCAGGCCCGCCGGGACGGTGGGGTGGGCCGGCAGCGGCCGCTCGTCCAGCGCGAGCAGCGACAGCACGCCGGCGACGTCCGGCGCGGCC
>NZ_JBEXJK010000130.1:0-19744 GCF_040609095.1 Kitasatospora sp. NPDC004799 | reverse complement strand
CGGCACGGCGCGCTGAGCGGCCCGGCCCTGCAGGCGCGCCCCGGAGGGATGATCGTCCGCATGGCCCTGACCCCGCACCAGCAGCACCTCCGGGACCGGATCATGGCCGCCGGGGTGACCGCCCCGCCGGAGCCGTGGCGGCCGGTCGGCCGGGGGCTGATCGCGGTCGGCGGGCTGCTCGGCATCGGCTTCGCCGTCCACCCGGAGAACGGGCACGACGTGGTGCTGACCGTCTCGCACAGCGGCCACGGCCTGTTCGACGCGGTGACCGGCCTCAAGCTGGCCCGCGACCACGAGCCCGCCGAGGACCCGGACGGCCCGGACCTCGCCTGCCCCGGCCTCGGCCAGGTCGCGGACGTGCGCGTCCCGGTGGCGGGGCTGTGGGGCGGCGGGCTGCACACCTCCGCCGAGGGCGGCTGGCACGTCGAGGTGGTCGCCCCGGAGTGGCCGCACCACCGGGTGCTGCTCGCCACCGGCCGGGGGCCGTGGCAGGGCGAGCACGGCGAGAGCTGGTGGCTGGTCCTGGACTCCTCCTGGTCCACCTTCCGCGCGGCCGGCTTCTCCCCGACCGGCCGGACCCTCGCGGTGGCCACCAGCAGCGACCTCACGCTCTGGACCCGCGGCTGAGCCGCTCGCCGCCCCCGCCGCTACTCCTTCCGGATGCGGGCGACGCGCCCAGCCGTGATGCTGGCGGCGAGGCGTGCCCCGGCAGGAGGAAGGACACCGACCCGTGAGTGCTCTTGACTTCGAGATCATCGACAGCCCCGACAGCTCGCTCAACAAGACCTCGGTCCTGGTCACCGGTCCGCACGACGCGCTGCTGGTGGACGCCGGGTTCACCCGCTCCGACGGGCGCCGCCTGGTGGAACGGGTCCGGGCCAGCGGCAAGCGGCTGACCACCGTCTTCGTCAGCCACGGCGACCCGGACTTCTACTTCGGCGCCCAGGAGGTCCAGGACGCCTTCCCGCAGGCCCGTTTCCTGGCCACCGCCTCGACCGTCGAGCACATCCAGGAGACCTACGAGGGCAAGCTGCGCGCCTGGGCGCACCTCGGCCCGGAGCTGCCCACCCGGCTGGTGCGGCCCGAGGTGCTGCACGGCGACGAGCTGGTCTTCGAGGGCCACCGCTTCGAGCTGCGCGGCGCCGACTTCCACCTGCCGGACCGGCACTACCTCTGGCAGCACCACCACCGCGCCGTGCTGGGCGGGGTGCTGCTCTTCGAGGGCCTGCACGTGTGGACCGCCGACACCCCCACCTCCGCCCAACGGGCCGCCTGGATCGACCTGTTGGACGGCATCGAGGCGCTCCACCCGACCTGGGTGGCGGCCGGCCACCGGATCGCCGGCGCGCCCACCGACCAGACCGCCATCGACCACACCCGCGCCTACCTGCGCGCCTTCGAGACCGAGATCGGCCGGGCCCCGGACGCGGCCGCCGCCAAGGAGGCGCTGGAGCGGCGCTTCCCGAAGCTGGGGCTGCGGATCGCGGTGGACATCGGCACCAAGGTCGTCATGGGCGAGATGGCGTGGGGGTGAGCGGACATGATCGAGATCCCCCGGGACGTCGCCTCCTTCGCCGAGTCGCCCGCCCCCGCCGACGTGGTGCGCCGCCAGTACCTGGCCTCCGCCCGGGGCGACCTGGCCGCGCTGCGCGCCACCCTGGCCGAGGACGTGGAGTGGACCGAGATGGCCGGCTTCCCGCTGGCCGGCACCTACCGCACCCCGAAGGGCGTCACCGCCAACGTGATGGAGCGGCTGGCCGCCGAGTGGGAGAACTGGACGGCGCACGACGACAGCTACGTGGTGGACGGCGAGACCGTGGTGGTGCTGGGCCGCTACACGGCCGTCCACCGGGCCACCGGGAAGCCGCTCGCGGTCCGGGTCGCCCACCGCTTCACCGTGCGCGGCGGCCGGATCGTGCGCTTCGAGCAGTTCACCGACACCGCGCTGGTCCGGGACGCGATGACGGCCTGAGGGCCTGAGGGCCTGCCCGAGGCCCTGCCCGAGAGGCGCCGCGCGAGGCCCCGCACGAGGCCCCGCGTGAGGCACTCCTCGGGGGCGCGCGGAACGCCGTACGAGCCCCCGGCGAGGCGGCGCGTTCACTCGTACGGGCGAGCGCGGCGCGGCGCGCCAGGCGCGGTCTCGACAGACCACCCGGACGGCGGCAGGCTGACCCCGAGCACGGCCGGAGAGCCGGGGAGCGAGGAGTCGAGCATGGCGGGCACGGACACCGGGAGCACTTCGGCGGACGGCGGACGGGAGCGCCCGATCGTCGTCGTCGGCGCGTCCCTGGGCGGCGCGAAGGCGGCCGAGGCGCTGCGCGAGGCCGGGTACCGGGGCGGCATCGTCCTGATCGGCGAGGAGCACGAGCGCCCGTACGAGCGCCCGCCGCTGTCCAAGGGCTACCTCCAGGGCAAGACGCCCCGGGAGAAGATCTACGTCCACCCGCCGCAGTGGTACGCGGAGCACGACGTCACGCTCCGGCTGGGCACGGCGGTGTCGGCGATCGACCCGGCCGGGCACACCGTGACGCTCGCCGACGACGGCCGGGTGGAGTACGCCAAGCTGCTGCTCACCACCGGCTCGGTGCCGCGCCGGCTGCCGGTGCCCGGCGCGGACCTGGACGGGGTGCTCTACCTGCGCCGGGTCGACGACAGCGACCGGATCAAGGCGGCGCTGCGGCCGGGGGCCCGGATCGCGGTGATCGGCGCGGGCTGGATCGGCCTGGAGGTGGCGGCCGCGGCCCGGGAGGCGGGCGCCGAGGTGACGGTGCTGGAGGCGCTCGACCTGCCGCTGCTGCGGGTGCTCGGCCGGGAGGTCGCCCAGGTCTTCGCCGACCTGCACCGGGAGCACGGCGTGGACCTGCGCTTCGGCGTCAAGGTCACCGAACTGACCGGCGAGGGCGGCACGGTGAGCGGCGTGAAGCTCGCCGACGGCACGGCGGTGGCGGCCGACGCGGTGGTCGTCGGGATCGGCATCGCCCCCGCCACCGGCCTCGCCGAAGCGGCCGGGCTGGAGGTCGACAACGGGATCAAGACCGACCAGCACCTGCGCACCTCGGACCCGGACGTCTACGCGGCCGGGGACGTCGCCAACGCCTACCACCCGCTGTTCGGCAAGCACCTGCGGGTCGAGCACTGGGCCAACGCGCTCAACCAGCCGCAGACCGCCGCCCGCGCGCTGCTCGGGCAGCAGGACGCCGTCTACGACCGCGTCCCGTACTTCTTCACCGACCAGTACGACCTCGGCGCGGAGTACGTCGGCTACGTCGAACCGGACGGCTACGACCGGGTGGTGTTCCGCGGTGACCCGGCCACCCGCGAGTTCATCGCGTTCTGGCTGTCCGGCGGCCGGGTGCTCGCGGGGATGAACGTCAACGTCTGGGACGTCACCGACCCGATCCGTGAACTGGTGCGCTCGGGGCGGGTGGTGGACGCCGAGGCACTGGCCGACCCGGCCGTGCCGCTCGGGGACCTGTAGCGCTCAGCTCACCGGGACGCCGGGGTTCACCAGGCCCCGGCCCCCGGTGACGGTGTTGCCCGCGCCGATCGTGGTCCTGCACTTCGCCGCGTCATAGTTGGTCACGTCGATCGCGTACCGGTCCGGGCCGGTGGCGCCGGTGAGGTCGGAGCGGTTGCCCCGGAAAACGGTGCCGCAGCCCCAGCCCGGCTGGACGCCGTGGGTCTGGTAGCCGTCGTCGGTGGTGCGCCGGCCGGTGTTGTTCTCGATGACGTAGTCGTTGCCCTTCACGTCGACCCAGGAGTCGTCGTAGTGGCGCCCGGTGAGGCCGTCGCCGTCGAAGGTGTTGCCGGAGACCAGGCCGCCGGTGGTGCCCTCCTTGAGGTCGACGTTCTCGCCGCCGATGTTCGGGCCGAAGGTGTTGCCGGTGATCCGCACGTGGTCGCTGCGGTCGGAGAGGGTGTTGGCGGTGCCGACGTAGACGCCCTCGCCCATGCCGTCCCGGCCGAGGCCGGTGTCGTGGACGCGCGAGTCGCGCAGCGTGCCGTACGCGCTGGAGTTGCGGAAGTGCACGCCCTCCATGGTGGTGTGGTGGACCGTCACGTCGTCGAGCAGCACGTGGTTCGCGGCGTCGGCCATGATGCCCTTCTGGGCGCCGGTGACGGTCAGGCCCTGGACGGTCCAGTAGCTCGCGCCGTCGAGGTGGAGGCCGTAGCCGCCGCCGGTGGGGGTGGTGAGGACGGCCTTCGCGGAGCCGGCGAGGGTGATCCGGGCGGCGGCGGTGCCGGGGGTGGTGGCCCTGAAGGTGCCGGAGTAGGTGCCGTCGGCGAGCTGGATGGTCTGGCCGGGCACGGCGGCGGCGAGCGCGCTCTGCAGCTGCTTGGCGGTGCTGACCTTGACCACGGCCGCGGGGGCGGCCGTCGCCGGGGCGGGGACGCCGCCGAGGGTGAGGAGGGTGAGTGCGGCGAGCAGGGCGGGGACGGCGGGGCGGATGGTCACGGACGGTGCTCCTTGCGGTGGTCGGCGCCGGGCCGGTGGTGACAGGAACATGCCGTCGCCCAGGGTGGACTGGACCATTCCGGGGCGTCAAGAGCGCCCCGTCCGCGTGATACTGGAGCCCTGGGGATCGCGGGCAGGGAGGCGGCGATGGGCGGCGGCACGGCCGGTTTCGCGGTGGTGGTGTTCGGCGCGCTGGGCGGCGTGGTCGCCTACCTCGCCGGAGCGGTCGGCCTGCGCGACCTGCGCCGGCTTCGCCGGGTGGGTGTCCCCGTACGGGCGCTGGTGCGCGAGCGCGCCGCGGCGGCGGAGGACCGGGCGCGCCCGCTGCTCCAGTTCGAGACCGAGGACGGCCGGGTGGTCGAGGTCTTCTCCCCCGTCCCGTCCACCACCCGGCACCCCCTGCCCGACGGCGGCTACGTCCCGGTCCATTACGACCCGGCGGACCCCCGGCAGGTCCTGGTGGACGGCCGGGAACGGGCGGGATTGGAGTACGGGTTCGCGGCGCTGGGGCTGCTGATGGTGCTGGCCGCGATCACGCTCGGCGCCACGGTGCTCTGAACCGTCGGCACGCCGCGCGCTCGATCCGGAGCCTCGATCGGGCGAAGTGGTCGCCAGGTTCCCGCCGAACGACGACAGGCTTCGAGCGCATGCGCCGGCCCCGGACGACTCGTTGGATCAAGGACGGGGACTTCCCGCGCACTGCGACCGGGCCCGTCCCATCGTGCGGTGGGGCGGGCCCGTCCGGTACGACCTACCTCAGACGGTGGCCGCCGTGGTCGCCGCCACGGTGGCCGCGGTGGTCACCGCGACCATGGTGAGCTGCACGGCGCGGATCGCCTCGCGGACGGACTCGGCCGCCCCATCGCCGTCGGCGATCTCGGCGAAGCGCGGCTCGACCTCCTTGCGGGGCAGGTCGGGGAAGGCCAGCCGGTGCAGCCGGGAACCGTGCAGCAGGGCCACCAGGGCGGCGGTGCGCAGGTCCGGTTCGGCGCCGTCCAGCACCACCGCGGCCAGCCGCCCACGCAGCTCCCGCTCCACGGCGCCGTCCGCCTCCGGGTAGCGGCGGACCGGGAAGATGCCGAACGCGCGGCGCCGCTCCTCGACGACCAGGCCGCGCTCGCACAGCCGGGCGACGGTGTCGGCGACGGCTGTCGTCCGGTCCTTGATCAGCCAGTCGGCCGCCTTGGCCTTGCCGGCGCCTCGTCCGGCGGCCCACTCGTCGAGCCGGGCCAGCCGGCCGTCCACCAGCGGCTCGCCGGTCGGGGTGCGGTCGGTGACGGTGAGCCGGCCCTCGTCGATCGCGACCCGCCCGGCCAGCACCAGCTCCGCGAGGATGCCGCCCGCGGCGGCCCAGGACGCGGTGGTGGCGTCCTTCGCCACGCCGGACTCGTCGTCCAGCGAGAGCAGCATCAGCTCCTCGGCGAGGGTGACGTGCATCGGGTGTCCCTTTCTCTCGGTGGCTCGGGCCCCGGCGCCTCAGCCACGCAGGGCCTCGACCAGGCGCCGTGCCCGGGTGTCCTCCTCCAGCAACGCCCGGACCAGCCGGTCCGTGCCCTGACCTGCGACGTCGGCCAGGTAGACCTCGACCGCGCGTGGGTCGGCGGGCAGCGTCACCTCGCCGGAGTCCAGCGCGGCGTACGCCCGGCCGAACCCGAGTCCGAGCCCGGCGAGCGATTCACCGCCGCCGTCCTCCTCCGCCAACTGCGGCTCGTGGCGGGCCACTTCGCGCACCGCCAGCAAGGCGAGGAGGACGTGCTCGGTGCCGGGCGTCCGGCGCCCGAGGCGCTCCGCCTGGGCGTCGGCCTCCCGCCGGATCCAGCCCGCCGGGCCGGCCGATCCCGGGCGCAGCAGGCGCTTCCAGCGCGGGGCCGGGTGGGCGCGGCGGGCCCGCATCGCCTCCCGGGTGGGGAGCAGCAGCGGGTCGAGTCCGCCGCCCTGCGGCGCGGCCGCCGGGTCGTCGTGCCAGTCCGGCTCCAGCATGGTCGTTTCCATCGGCCCCTCCCACGACTGCGGCTTTACCTGAACTATAGGCTCGCTTTGCCTCGCCTTGGGAATTTTCCGCACGCCGAGATCGCGTCAGGACAGCTCGGGCCGGAAGCGCGGAAGACCGGGCGCCCCACCGTTGTTGCCACCTGGTGCCGTCGTGAGAGCCGCGCCCGCGAGAGGGGTGAGCACCATGGCCGACACGCTCCCCGGGCCGGGCCCGGTCCCCGAGGCGGAGGCGCCGCTGGACGCCTACTCCCGGATCGTCACCTCCGTCGCCGCCGCGCTGACCCCGCGGGTCGCGGCGCTCCAAGTCCCCCGGCGCGGGCGGGGCGGCTGGTTCAGCACCGCACTCGGCTCGGCGGTGGTCTTCACCGACGGCGGCTTCCTGCTCACCAACGCCCATGTGGTCGGCCACGCCGACGCCGGGACGCTGGCCTTCGCCGACGGCACCACCTCCCCCTTCCACACCATCGGCGCCGATCCGCTCTCCGACCTCGCCGTGCTGCGCGCCGACGGGCCGACCCCGACGCCGGTGGCCCTCGGCGACGCGACCGGCCTGCGCGTGGGCCAACTGGTCGTCGCCGTCGGCAACCCGCTGGGGTTGGCCGGGACGGTCACGGCGGGCGTGGTCAGCGCGCTCGGCCGCTCGATCCCCGCTCGCTCCGGCAGCGCCGTGCGGGTCATCGACAACGTGGTCCAGACCGATGCCGCGCTCAACCCGGGCAACTCCGGTGGCGCGCTGGCCACCGCGAACGGCGAGGTGGTCGGCATCACCACGGCGGTGGCCGGGAACGGGCTCGGGCTGGCCGTGCCGATCGACGCCACCAGCCGCCGGATCGTCGCCGCCCTGCTCGCCGACGGCCGGATCCGCCGCGCCTACCTCGGCCTCGCCGGAGTGCCCGAACCCCTGCCGCCCGCCCTGCGCCACCGCACCGGGCAGCGCACCGGCCTGCGGATCGTCGAGGTGGTGCCCGGCGCCCCCGCGGACCGCGCCGGCCTGCACGAGGGGGACCTGCTGCTCACCGCCGCCGGCGAGCCGGTCGGCGGCGCCCAGGCCCTCCAGCGCCTGATGCTCGCCGACGCGATCGGCCTCCCGCTCCCGCTCACCGTGCTGCGCGGCGAGGCCCTGGTCGACGTGCTCGCCGTCCCGGCCGAACTGCCCGCCGACGACTGAACCGCTGACCGACGCGGCGACTGCCGAACAAATCGTTGGCACCCGCCCGATCGGCGTGGTTAGGCTGACGCCGTTCCGTACCGATCGACCCGGGCGCCGTGCCCGACCGGAGAGGGTGTCTTGATGTCCCGCCTCGCGCCGAGTGCGCCTCGCCACGCCGCCTGACGGCCACCGCCTGACGAACCCGTCGAGGCCACTCGGCCTGCTCTTGCTGTCATCGCAGAAACCCCTCAGCAAGGAGCACCCCGGGTGTCCAGCACCTCCAGCACTCCCCACAACCACACACTGAAGACCTCCACCTTCGCCTGCGCCTGGTGCGGTCTGACCGTCTCCAGCTACGCCGCCGACGGCACGCGGCGCAACCACTGCCCGTCCTGCCTGCACTCCCGGCACGTCCTCGACCACGTCGAGGGCGGTCCGAGCGACTGCCACGGCCGGATGTCGCCGATCTCCATCGCCGTGCTGCGCACCGGCGACTGGACGGTCGTCCACCGGTGCGTGCGCTGCGACGAGCTGACGTCGACTCCGGTCTGCACGGACGACAACCAGCTGATCCTGATGCGGATGGCCGTTCGGCCGCTCGCCCAACCGCCGTTCCCGCTCGAAGCGTTCGGCACCCTCTGAGCCGCGCACCGGAGAGGAGGGAGCACCGAACGTGCCACGACGCAAGAACACCGACGGCCGGGGCCGGCGGGAGCGCCGCCCGCAGCGGTACAAGGACGTCCTGCACGGGCCGGGCGGCCACCGGGCGAACGCCTTCCGCTGCCTGGACTGCCGACTGGACGTCCCGCTGGACGCCCCCGGCACGGCCCACCGCAACCACTGCCCGAACTGCCTGGCCAGCCGTCACGTCGACGGCCGGATACCGGGTGACCGAGCGGCCGGCTGCGGCGGGCGGATGGCGGTGCTGAGCCTGTCGGTCCGCGCCGACGGCGAGTGGATGATCATCCACCAGTGCCTGTCCTGCGGCGAGTTGAGCGCCAACCGGATCGCCGGGGACGACAACGCCCTGGCCCTGGTCCGCCTCGCCCTCAAGCCGCTGCGGGACACCACCCTGGCCCACCGCACCCTGCTCACGCTGTAACCGCCCGACCCGCGTGCCCCGACCGGGGCACGCGGGGTGGTCGCTGCGGGCCCGTCCGGACGGGCGGGCCCGCGTGTCCGAACCGGCGACCACCCCACGCGCCCGGCCACCTGTCTCCACCGGTTCGCCGGAGGCTCCGGTACCGGCCGGAGCCCCGACTCCTCGGCGAGGGTCCGTCCGTACGGGCGGACCGTTCCCGGGAGCGCCTCAGACCGGACGGTCCGGGCGCAGCAGCGCCACCCGCACCGACCGGCGCGGCAGGGCGGCGGGCAGCGCGGCCAGCAGGGCGGTCACGGTGAACATCGCGTAGTGCCCGGTCTCCGGCCACGGGCCCGCCCAGCCGAGTTCGCCGTGGCGGTGCTCGGCGAAGGCGTTGCAGCAGAGCCAGGCGGCCAGCCCGGTCAGCGGCGCGGCCCCCGGCCCGGAGCGGCGCCCGACCAGTGCGCACAGCACCAGGTAGCCGACGTACGGCAGCGGCCCCGCGTGCAGTTCGCCCACGGCCCCGAGGGCGAGCGCCAGCACGCCGCCGGCGAGCAGCGCCACCGTGCCCGCGGCGGCGGCCGGCAGCCGCTGCCCCGCGCGGCGGTAGCGGCTGCCGCCGGGGCGGGCCGTGTACATCCGCACCGCGGACTACCGCTTCGCCGCGAGGAGTTCGGGCACCGCGCCGGCCGGCAGGTGCCAGCGGGCACGCCGCTGGGCCGACTCCAGCCGGTGCAGCTCGTGCAGCAGCTCGGGCGCCGGGACGGTCAGCACCGCGCACCCCGCCCGCCGGGCGCAGTAGTCGGGCACCGCGCGCCGCAGCCGGCGGCGCAGCGGGCCGCCGCTGCGGCCGAGGACCAGCAGGTCGCCCGGCCGGTCGGCGATGTGCAGCAGGGCCGGGCCGGTCTCGCCGCGGACGACCACCGGGTGCAGCGGCACACCGGGGTCGGCGCCGCCGAAGGCCGCGTCGAGGGCGTCCCGCAGGCGCTGTTCGGCGGCCTCCCGGACGGCGGCGAGCAGCGGCGGGCAGGGCGAGCGCCGGTAGCCGAGTTCGCCGCCGGGCGGCTCCCAGGCGAGCACCGGCACCAGCTCGGCGCCGCGGTCGCGGGCCTCGGCGAGGCCGCGGTGCAACGCCGCCAGACTCCCCAGCGACCCGCTGACCCCGACCACCACCCGGGATGCCGTGCCGTCTCCGTGCCGCCCGTCGCCGTGCATGATCCGTCCTCGTGTGGTGGGGGTTCTCCGTCACTCCCCACCCAACCGCCGCAACGGGCCTGACCTGCGCTCCTTGACGGCTCCCTGACGCCCCGGACGGTGTTCCCAACGCTCTCCATACGCGCCCCGCCGCATACCCGCGCTGGCCGGCGCCGCCTTCCTGGTCCGGGACGGACAGGTACCCGGCGAGCGGATCACGGTCCTGGAGCGGCTGAGGCTGGCCGGCGGCGCGCTGGACGGGATCGAGGTGCCCGAGAAGGGCTTCGTGGTCCGCGGCGGCCGCGAACTGGAGGACCAAGGGAGCGGAGGGGCGCATCCCGGCCGCCTCTTCGAGCGGTCGGACGCGGTGCCCGGCCTTGATCAGCTGGGCTCGGAGCCACCTGGGATCGCACCCGTACATCGTCCCGATCGTCCTCGTGCCAACGCCGGATTCATACCGCTGTGCGATGGCCGGCAGCGCGGCGATGACAAGCGCCCTAAGCATGGCCTGGAAATCTTTTTCGGTTGTGGCCCACATAGCTACTCCTGGCGGTGTCGAGAAGGCCCCCGTTCCGTGACGGCGGGGGCCGTCACGGAACGGGGGCGGGCCCGCCGCCGGGGGTTGGAGGCGGCGGGAGTTTTGGGGCCGGTCCTCCCCGCGTTTGTCAGAACATCGGGAGGACCGGCGCGCGCGTCGCGGGCAGCAGCAGCCGCGGAGCGCGCCCCGGCGCGGTGCGGCGCCCTCGAACCGCGTGGCCGGGCGTGGCGCCCGCCGCTCGCAGGCGTCTGAGGTGCTGGGAGCGGCGGGAGTGTGCGGTGTCAGCCCCGGATCGGGACGGGGTGGTCCGGGCTGTCCAGCCAGACCGTGTGGCTGTCGGGGGTGACGGTGAGGCCGAAGCGGTCGAAGCCGGGACGGCCCCGGGCGTCCCACCAGCTCCAGGCGGCCTCCACCTCGTCCCACAGGGCGCGGGGGCCGGACTGGACCACCTCGTACGCGGTGCGATCGGGTTCCCAGTCGGCGGTGGCCCACGAGGTGACGGCGGTGTCGTGCAGCCACAGCGTGTACGTGCCGTCGTCGTACCGCTCGGTGAGCGGGAAGGCCTCGGGCATCTGCACACCGACGGCGAACATGGCCGACCAGCCGCCGACCTCCTCCGGGGACAGGGCCGTCTGCGACTTCGCCCCGTCGGCCGGCCAGGGGCCGGACAGGTAGTCGCGGCTGCTCGCGCGGGGGGCGCGCTGCTGGCGCAGCCGCATGAACGCCGAGGACCTGATGAAGCGGCCGCCGGCCGTCCCGTCGTCGTTCACGGTCAGGCGCACCACGGCTTCCCCGCCGTACTGCGGGCCCCACGGTGCGACGATCACGCCTCCCGGTCGGGTCTGGGAGATCCAGGCGTGCGGGATCCGGCCGACCGAGCAGGTGGCGATCACCCGGTCGAACGGCAGCCCGTCCGGGTGGCCCTTCGCGCCGTCGCCCACCACGGGTGTGGGGAAGTATCCGGCTCGTGCGAGGCGTCGTTGGGCGTCGGCGGCGTTCTCCTCGTCCACCTCGACCGTGACGACGTTGCCCGACCCGAGGCGGTGGGACAGCAGGGCGGCGTTCCACCCGGTGCCGGTGCCGATCTCCAGCACCCGGTTGCCGTCCTCGACGTCCAGGGCGGCGAGCATGGAGAACACCATCGTCGGCATCGAGTTGGACGACGTGGGCATGGTGCCCCGCTCGTCGCCCGTGTGGCCGCCGTCGTCCCACTGGGTGGTGAGCGGGATGTCCGAGTAGACGGCGTTCCACCACTGCGCCGGGTCGGTGTAGCGGTGGACGGCGCGGCCCTGGCGGACGCCGTCGGCCCGGCCCGGCCAGACGGTGTCCGGGACGAACCGGTGGCGGGGGACGGCGTGGTACGGCCCCAGCCAGTCGGAGGTGAGGGATCCGTTGTCGATGAGCGCGGAGGCCAGCCGGGTCCGACCGGCCTCCGCTTCGTGCTTGGCGCTCACTGCCTACTTTCCGTCCGCCGGGCCCTGACCGTCCGAGCTGTTGCCGCCCTCGTCCGAGCCGCCGCCACCGTGCTTGTTGCCGCTGCTGCTGTCGTCCTGCTGGCCGCCACCGGTGCCGGGGCCGGTGCCCCCGCCGTGCTTGCCGCCGTCGTCGAAGCTGTGCATGCCGTTCCCTCCTTGATCGGTCGGTCCGGGATTTCCCTCCCGGCCCGTCGTACGTCCTGCGGGCCCGTCCCGGCCGGTCCTTTCCCCAGGGTGGCCGGGGCGGGGGCCTGTGAGGCCGCCCCGGTCCGATCCCCGACAGATCAGGGACCAGGGCGGCCGGTGACCCGCCTGCGGTCGGAGACGAACTCCGATGCTGCTGGCGGGAGTTCGTGACTACTGCGGGCCGTGGAGCGGAGCCGGCGGGAGGTGCGTGATCGTGCGCGACCCCTGGTCACGCGCGCGGAAGCCGAAGCTGACGAGGGTGACGCTCTCTCCGGCGGTGAGGGGCGTGCGGCCGTGCGGGGTGAACGTGCCGTCGAAGACGATGCAGTCGCCCGTGGCGAGTTCGCAGGCGAGGTAGCCGTCGGCGGTGATGAAGACGGTGGTGCTCGGGCTGGTCGCGCCGGTTGGGCGTTCGTGCGTGAGGCAGAGGATCAGGTTGGCCTCGCCGAAGCCGATCTCGTCCAGGTGGAAGTCGAGGAACTGCCCTTGCTCCAGGTATGCGATGTAGACGGCGGTGTGCGGCTGCTCGACGTCCAGGCCGGTGGAGCGCGCGACGACGGCGGCGAGGTCGGTGCGGTCGGCGAACCGGTTCGCGGCGTCGCCCACGGGCGCGTTCCACTTGCCGTTGTGGAGGTATCCGTCGGCGGCGACGGCTTTCTCGGCCTCCTGCGCCATGGCGGTGATCAGGTCGGTGGGGAACTGCTGGTCGCGCAGGTGGCGCGGGCGCACGCGTTGGTGGACGGTGAGCCCGCGCACGGAGTCCCGCAGCGCGGGGAAGTCCTCCGCCCACCGGGACGGCGTCCGGATCGAGGTGCGGGACTGGAGCCAGGCGGTCCACCGCCCGCTCCACCGGCTCGGTGCCGTGACGTCGGCGACCATTGCGTCGGTCTCGCCGAGGAGCTGTTCGACCCGGTTGAGTGCGACCTGCGTCGATTCGATGAGCTCGGCGTCCCCCTTGGCGAGCCGCAGCCGCAGGGCTTCCTGGAGATGGGTCCGGGCATCCGCGAGGTCGCCGCGTTCCATCAGGTGCTTGCCGGTGTGCTGGAGCGCGAAGTCCAGGAGTTCCGGGTGCGTGCTTCGGGCGTTGGTCAGGGCGCTGCGGTAGAGCGCGTCCGCGGTCTGCACGTCGCCGGAGTAGCGGTGTGCGTCGGCGAGGTTGAGTCCGGTGGCGATGACGGCGCGGGTGTTGCCGAGTCGGGCGGCGAGGTCGAGCGACCGGCGCAGAAACGTACGGGCCTCCTCGTGGTGGCCCAGGCACATCCGGCCGATGCCGATCCACCTGGTCAGGACCCGGGTACGCGCGGGGTCGTGTTCCTCGGGCAGGGCCCGCAGTTCCTCGTGGAGTCGGTCGACCGCGGAGGTCAGCTCGTCGCGGTCGGTGGGGACCATCCGCAGCTTGTCGTCGTGGGTGATGAGGTGGTCCAGCACGTGGCCCTCCGTCGTTCGGTTGTGCTCAGGGTGGGGCACTACAGCTGGTCGGTCTGGTGGCGCAGGTCGGCCAGCAGTTCCACGCCGTGGGGGGTGAAGTGGTGTCGCAGGAGTTCGAGTTCGCGCATGAGGTAGCGGACGGCCGGCCGTCCCTCGTCGTAGGCGCTCTGGAAGTCGGCGCGCTCGTCGGGGGTGAGGTCGTCGCGGCGCAGTTCGGTCCGGCGGAAACGGAGCAGCTGGTTGTAGACGCAGGTGGCGTGGAAGGCGCGGTCGATCTCCCAGTGCTGGTTGCGGTCTTCGCCCTGTCCGGCGCGCCACCTGATCTCGATCCTGGGGGAGGTCTGGGAGGAGTAGTCGTCGGCGAAGACCTGGTGCTGGAGGAGGTGGAAGCTGATCGACTGGTGGGTGCCCTCGTGGATGATGTTCTCCGCCAGGTAGCGGTGGGAGGGGTGTTCGCTGACGGTGTTCGGGGGGATGTGGCGGGACGCCTTGTCGGAGAAGGTGATGACGTACGGGAGCGCCGGATCGCTGGAGCTGGTCAGCGACGAGGCGCGGTTGCCGGGCTTGAGGCCCACCCAGAGCAGTCCCCGGACGAATTCGCGCACGCGGGCGAACCCGTCGGGGTGGACCAGCGACAGGTGGTCCAGGGCCTGGGTCAGCATCGCGCGGCGCTCGGCGGTGTGCTGGACGATCTCGTAGTCCGTCAGGTTGATCTCGTCGGCGATCTCGCCGGGAAGCTCCGCGTCGAACCAGTCGAAGGTGGCCCCGGCCACGGTCACCGGTTCGCTGCGCAGCGTGCGGGCGCGCTCGGCGTAGGGGGTGCCCGACTTCAGCAGACGCTCCATCAGGGCGAAGGGGAGAGCCGACTCGGCCCCCTGCTCGCGCAGTCGGGTCAGGTCCGGGTCCTTCCGGTCGAGGTCGAAGAAGGAGCCGACGGGGACGCGGGCGGCGATGGCGGTCTTCAAAGCGGAGTCTCCTTGATGGGTGTGTGCGACGCCGAGTGGCGGGCCGGCTCGGATGGTCACCCGAGCCGACCCGCTCATGCCGTCAAGTGACCGGCATCAGTTGTGGGCGACGGGTCAGACCTCGGTGCCCACCGGGGGGAAGGCGCCGTCGGGGACGGAGTGGTCCAGGCGGCGGGTCAGGCCGGCGACCTCCGGGTCACCGGGCTGGACGGTGGTGGTGCTCATGTGCCTCTCCCATCGGGTTGGCCTTACTCCCCCGGGGTTCGGGCGAGCAGCGGTGCAGGGTGGTGCGGCCCGGTCCCGCGGAAGGCTCTTCCAACGGGCCGGGGGCTTGTGGGGCACCCGAAGGCGCGGGTGCCCACGGGAAGCGGCCGAAGGCGGTGACCGGCGCAGGAGCCGGGTCGCGCGGGCCACCCGCTCGACCGTCTCCCGGCAGTCGTCCTGGCCTCCGTCCACACGGGCCTACGCCGGCCGCTTGGCGAGCGCGGCCCGCAGGGCAGCCCGGCGGTGGGGCGTCCGGGCTCGGGCGATGCAGTCGTCGCAGATCAGATGGCAGGTGCTCCGGGTGTCACCGGGGGCCTGGAGCAGAGCGCCGGCGCAGACCAGGGTCTCCCGCCGGCAGGCCCAGCCGGTCCCCTCACGGTAGCCGTCCGGCCGGTCCGCGACCGTCCCCTCCTCGGCGACCCGGAGAGTCGGCGGGGTACTCAATCCGCGAGCTCCAACTCGCTCAGCAGAACGAACTCCGGGTACGGGTCGGCGGAGCTGTCCCGGTTCACCCAGGCGTGGTTGGCCAGCCTGCTCGGGGTCTCCGCGACGGTGCCCGTCCAGCCGCTCGTGCGGTGCCGGACCGGGTCGCCCCGGATCACACTGTTCACAGTTGCGTCCCTCCATCGAGTCGTTGGGTGCGGGGGCATTGGGCTGGTCGCCCTCAGACCGACAAGGCCGACGGGCCCGTGCGGCGGGCCGTGCAGGCGGGGCAGGTGCAGGTGGAGCGCACGGCCGCGATCTGGAGCAGCGTTCCGGCGGACGGGGCCTGACCGGCCGCGTTGGCCGCTCGGTAGTCGTCCAGCGGGTTCCAGCCGGCGGGCGGCCGGTTCGACTCACTCTTGCTCGGGCCGGTCACGACCTCGCGGTACTGACGTGGGGGGTTGCGGCTCGCCATCGGTCTGTCCTCCTTCGCCGTGGCGGTGGGGGTGCGTGATAGACCGTAGGGAGTCAGCTACAGACGGTGCCACGAAGTTGCACGCGGTTGCACAGGTTCACCCGAGAGCGCTGCGGGCCTTGGCGATTCGGCTTCGTGCTTCGGCTCCGTGAACTGCAATCTTGGCCAGTTCGGCGAAGGCGCGAAGGTAGGTGCGGATCTCACCAGGAGCTGTGACGTTGACCTCCGCCGTAAGCGTCTCGACTGCCACGAGGCTCTCGTCAAATGCGTAGAACGCTTCGAGGGGCCAGACGGTCCGGCGAGCCCGAAACGGGATGACGCCGACCGAGACGTTCGGGAGGGAAGAGACCCCGAGCAAGTGGTCAAGTTGACCAGCGAGTGCTTCGTCATCGCAGACGCCGTAGTAGAGAACGGCCTCTTCTAGGATCAGGGCGAACTGATGGCCGGCATCGTGCAGGACACGGGATCGCTTCAGCCGGGCCTGGACCGCGTCCTCCACATCGTCCGGAGTGCCCTGAAAGGTCGTAATTGAACGGAGAAGCCCGGTCGCGTACGGGGCCGTCTGCGTCATCCCCGGCATGACGTTGGAGGCGTACACCTTGAACTTTCGTGTCCGCTGGTAGAGCGGCAGGGTCTTTTGATGCACCCGCCTCATGCCGTCGCGGTGGAGGTCTCGCCACTGCGTGTACATCGACTCAGCGGTCCGCGATGCTGCGATCAAATCCGCTGCCTTCTCCGCAGACCCACACGCCGTGCACCAAGCACGGATGTCGCTGTCGGAGGGAACTGTCAATCCGCGGGCGATGCGGGATGACTTGGACTTGTGCCACCCGCACCGCGCGGCCAGTTCAAGCCCTGAAAGTCCGGCGTCCCGCCGGATCTGGTCGAGCTGATCGGCGAGCGCCTTCCGTGCGGCCTGGGCACTGGAGAGAGGAGAAGAGGACATGGACTGGCCGGCTGCGGTGACTACTCGGCGACGCTGAATGCCTCGTGAGGGACAGCACGCTCCCACACGGCGTCGAAAGCCGCCGCGCAGTTGCGTGCAACAGCGGGATCGTCACTCTGATCGGTGTGCACCCATCGGCCGTCGCCGTCAAAGATGTTGAACTGGACGATCTTGCCGTCGAACAGCCAGAAGTCGTTTCCGGGCAGCAGAAGATCAGAGGCAACCCGACGAGGGAGCCAGCGCACCTGCTCGCCGCCGGCCACATTGGTGAACGTGAACGAGTGCTCATACCGGATGTACTCGCTGGCGGGTTCCGAAATGACCCTGGCTCGTCGCAGGGAGACACCGTTGGCGGTTACCTCCTGGACGAGGTCCAGCCACGGCCTCCACCACGACGCGCGGTCAGCAGGGTCGAGGCGGTGACCGGACTTCCATGCGCGGAAGCCTTCGTCCTCGTTGTCGACCGCGTAGACATCGCGCAGTTCCAGGTGGACCGCCGACTCCCGCGCAGACCTCAAAAGGTCAGCGAAGCTATTCAAGCTCTGCGACATCCAACGCCTCCTTGAGCGCCTTGGCCATGCGGGCAGGGATACGGACCACGGTCTCATGATCCGGGATCGGGCCATCAGCCAAGCAGTCCGCCGTCGTGGCCTCGTCGATCTTCCAACCCTGGATGACGAAGTCCCTGGTCTCTGGGTCTACCCACACAGTGGGAGAGCCGTGATCGCCCGACTTCTCGTCCTTCGCAACGAACCGTAGTGCCATCTGATCCTCCCGTGTCGACCCGGTTGCGCTCAGTTGCAAACCTGAGCTGTTCCTCATACTCCGCCCTGAAGGCTCCCCTGTCAGGACTTTCCATTTCTGACGAACCGCCAGGTTTGAGCCGGAGGGATGTCCAGTGATGACGAGGGGTGGGGCCTGGTACCAACGGCTGGTGGAGCAGCGGTGGGTCGAGGCCGCGGGGATGGGGCCTGGTGCCCGCTCGCCGATCTCGACGCCGTCGGCGAGGAGCTGCTGCACGGCGGCGTCGACCTGGTGGCGGTAGCGATGGCGGGAGTGGAAGTGGCCGTTCTCCCGGATCTCGTACGAGTCGTGGGCGAAGTCGGTGGTGTTGAGGGTGACGTCGAGGCGGCGGTCGTGGCCGGACCCCTTCACCGTCCAGCGGCTGGCACCCGCCGCGGACCACGTCAGCTCGATGTCCGCCCCGGTGCGGACCCGCTCAGCGCGCTCGCGCTCGGCCCGCTCGTCCTTGCGGCGCTGGCGCTCGGCCTCCAGCTCGGCCTGGTGGTGCTGCTCGGCCTGCTCGCGCAGGCGCAGGAACGAGACCCGGATCTCGGCGGCCTGGCGCTCCAGCTCCGCGCGGCGCTGGCGGGCGATCTCCCGGCGTCGTGCGGCTTCGTGGCCGCCGGGGAGCGGGGGCAGGGCCCGGGGTTCCGCACGGGCGGGCCAGGGCTCGGCGAGGTCGGCGCGGTGGTGCTGCCAGATTCGGAGCATGGCGCGGCCGTCGGGGGTGGCCAGGACGTCACCGTGCTCGTCCTGGCGGAGGAACCCGACCGCGAGGGCCAGTTCGACCACGCGGCGGTGCACTCGGCGGCCCTTGGCCCCGAGGCGGGCCCCGGCGGGAACGAGCCGGTAGCCGGTGCCGTCCCACCAGACCCCGCTGTAGTCCTCCCCGCAGGCCGCCGCGACGAGGCCGTAGACGCGGGTGGTCCACCCGGAGTGCTGGCGGACTTCCCGGGTGCGTTCGGCGGTGACGTACCGGCGGACGTCGGCTTCGTGGTCGTCGGTGTGGAGGCGGGCGGCGTGGTGGGCGTCGTCGCGGTGAAGGTGGTCGTCGCCGATCTGGGCGGGGCGGCCGGTGTAGCGGTCGCCGCAGGACAGGCACCACACCTTCCCGCCTTCGCCCCGGTGGCCGCCGGGGCCGACGCCGACGGGGCAGGTGTCGCGCAGGCCCCACTCCAGGGCGGTGCCGCCTCCGGGTATCCAGGGGGCGCGGGCGGGGGTGGGTGGGGCCCGTGGTCACGCAGAGTAGGGAGAGGTGGTGCAGCGTAAGGGTCTATGTCGTTATGTCATTTTTTATGACGGCCGCGGCGCGCGGAACGCGCCGGCGGGTGGGCCCCGGGTGGGCGAGAGGTCGAGCGGGTGGGCCGGCCCGCCGTCCGGGGCCCGTCCGTTCCGTCGCGCGTGCCCATCGACACAGGGATGAATGGTGCTATCGTCAGTAGCACCATGTTGCTGAAGCTGGACATCGGGGACACCCGACCGCTGCACGAACAGGTCGCCGGCGCGATCAGACGGGCCGTCGCCGAGGGCGAGTGCGCCCCCGGGGACAAGCTGCCCCCGGCCCGGGAGCTCTCCCGGGCGCTGGGCGTGAACACCAACACCGTCCTGCGCGGGCTGCGCACGCTGCGCGACGAGGGGGTGCTGGAGTTCCGCCGGGGGCGCGGCATCACGATCGCGACCGGCGCCGACACCCACTCCGAACTGATGGAACGGATCCGGCAGTTGGTCGAGGACGCGGCCCGGGCCGGCTACAGCAGGAACGATCTCGTGGACCTGATCAGGGGGATGCCGTGACGGACGAGGGGACGACCGGGAGGACCGGGGGGACGGCGGAGGGGACACCGGAGCCGACGGCGGCGGAGCGGCCGGCGCCCCGCAGTGCCGTCTGGGCCGCGGCGGCCTGGTCGGTCGGCGTGCTGGCGCTGCTCATCGCCCTGCCGCTGGTGGCCCGCCACCGGCTGCCGGACCCGTTGGCCACCCACTGGAACGGGTCGGAGCCGAACGACTCGATGTCGCTGACGGCGGCCACGCTCGTCCCGGCGGTGTTCTGGGCGGTCCTGGTGCTGACCTCGGCGGTCCTGAAGCGCTACTGGGCCGGCCGGACGCCCGGGGCCGCGGCGGTCACGCTGGCGACCGGCGGGGTGCTGCTGACGGGGGCGCAGACCTCCATCGTGCACGCCAACCTGGACCGCGCCCGCTGGCAGGACGCCGCGCCGATCGGCGTCGAGGTGGTCCTGATCCTGCTGGCCGCCGGCCTCGCCGGGCTGCTCGCCGGGCTGGCCGCCCGCCGCTACGGCGCCCGGCCTCGATCTTGATTTCCTTGAACTGCTTGGCCCGGCCCTTGGGCAGCGAGTCCGCGTACGCCTCGCGCTGGCGCTCGGCCAGGGC
>NZ_JBEXJK010000129.1:5401-19763 GCF_040609095.1 Kitasatospora sp. NPDC004799 | reverse complement strand
GGCGCGGAGGCCAGGGCCGAAACCGGCACCGAGCTCCTGGTGCTGGAGACCTGGGCCGAGGTGCTCGGCGTCACCCCGGACGGCGTGCACAACGACTTCTTCGAGCTCGGCGGCCATTCGCTCCTCGCGTCGAAGGTGATGTCCCGCCTCGCCCGGGTGCTCGACCTCGACCTGCCGGTCGTCCTGCTCTTCCACCACCCGACCGTCGCCGAACTCGCCGCAGGCATCGACGCCGCCCTGCTGGCGGACCTCGGTGCCGCCGCCGAAGCACCGTCGTTTCCCGCCGGAGAGGCCCGTCACCCGTGAAGGCACAGCACAGCCGCCCCGAGCCCGGCCGGCCGACCGGCCCCACGCCGGCCGCCGTACGGGCGCTGCTCGACGAACGCGTCCGCGCGGCCCGCAGCCGGATCGCCGAGGGCGGGCCGGGGGACGCGATCCCGCCCCGCCCGGAGGGCGAGCGGGTGGCCTCGTTCACCCAGGAACGCATGTGGCTGGTCGAGCGGCTGTCCGACGGCCCCGCGCTGTACAACGTCCACGAGGTCTTCCGGCTGCGCGGCCCGCTGGACGTGGTGGCGCTCGGCCACGGCCTCACCGACCTGGTGCGGCGCCACGAGGTCCTGCGCACGGCCTTCCCCGAGCGGGACGGGCGCCCCGGCCCCTCGGTCGCGCCGGCCCGGCCGCTCGACCTGCCCGTCACCGACCTCCGGGCCGAGCCGGTCGAACGCCGGACGCGGCTGGCCCTGGACCTCGTCCACGCCGAGATCCTGCGCCCGTTCGACCTGGCCGCCGCCCCGCTGCTGCGCGCGTCCCTGCTGCGGCTGGACGAGGACGAGCACCTCCTGGTGGTGGTCGTGCACCACATCGCGGTCGACGGCTGGTCCATGCCGCTGCTGTGGGACGACCTGTCGGCGATGTACCGGAGCCGGCTGGCGGGCCGCGAGCCCGAACTGCCGCCCCTGCGGCTCCAGTACGCGGACTTCGCCCACTGGCAGCGGGCCCGGCTCTCCGGCGACCGCCTGCGCGGCGAACTGGACTACTGGAAGGCGCAGTTGTCCGGGCTGTCGCCGCTGGACCTGCCCACCGACCGCCCGCGCGGACCGGTCCGCACGGGCCGGGGCGAGCGGATCACCTTCACCGTGCCCGAGGAACTGGCCGGCCGGCTGCGGCTGTTGGGCCGGCGGCACGGCGCGACGATGTTCATGACGCTGCTCGCCGGGTTCCAGGCCCTGCTCGCCCGCTACAGCGGGCAGTCCGACGTGGCGGTCGGCACCCCGGTCGCGGGCCGGACCCGGCCCGAACTCGACCCACTGGTGGGCTCGTTCATCAACACCGTGGTCATCCGCACCGACCTCTCGGGCGACCCGGGCTTCGTCCAGCTGCTCGAGCGGGTCCGCCGGACGGCCGTGGACGCCTACGCGCACCAGGACGTGCCGTTCGAGCGGCTGGTGCAGGAGCTGCGGCCGGCCCGCGGCCTCGACCGCAACCCGCTGTTCCAGGTGATGTTCGCCGGCCTGTCCGACCCGGCCGCCTCGCTCCGGCTGGAGGGGGCGGAGGTCGAACCGGTCGAGGTCGACAACGGCACGGCCAAGGTCGACCTCAGCCTGGTGATCGCCGACCGGCCGACCGGCACGACCGGGACCGTGGCCTTCGACACCGACCTCTTCGACCGCGCGAGCGTGGAGCGCCTGGTCGGCCACTACCTCCGGCTGCTGGACGCCGCGGCCGACGACCCCGACCGTCCCGTCTCGCGCCTGGAGCTGCTCACCGAGGCCGAGCGCGACGCGCTGCTGGTGGCCGCCAACGCCACCGACGAACCCTTCCCCGCGGACCTCTGCGTGCACGAGCTGGTCGAGGAGCGGGCCCGGCTGACCCCCGACGCGGTGGCGGTCCGCTGCGGCACCGAGCGCCTGACCTACCGGGAACTCGACCGCCGGGCCAACCGGTTGGCCCGGCACCTGCGAGCCCGGGGAGCGCGGCCGGAACGCCTGGTCGGCGTCTGCCTGCCGCGCTCGGCGGAGCTGGTCGTGGGCCTGCTGGCCGTCCTCAAGTCGGGCGCCGCCTACCTGCCGCTGGACCCGGACCTCCCGGCGCGGCGCCTGGCGTTCATGCTCGCCGACGCCGAGGTGCCGCTGCTGCTCACCCGGCGCGACCTGGCCGACCGGCTGCCGCCGCACGACGCCACGACGGTGTGGACGGACGAGGAGGCCGAGCTCGTCGCGGCCCTGCCCGACGACCTGCTGCCACCGCTCGCGACGCCCGCCGGCCTGGCGTACTCGATCTACACCTCCGGCTCGACCGGCCGCCCCAAGGCCGTGCTGGTCCCGCACGCGGGCGTGGTCAACTACCTGGTGGTCCGCGGCCGGCAGCTGGACCTCGACGGGACGGACGTGGTCGCCTCGGTGGCCTCGATCTCCTTCGACGTCATCGTCCCCCAGGTGCTGATGCCGCTGGCCTGGGGCGCGAGCGTGGTGATCGCCCCGCCGGAGGTCGCGGTCGACGGCCCGCGGCTGACGGAGATGCTGCGCGAGTTCGGCGTCACCACGCTGATGGCCACCCCGGCCACCTGGCTCCTGCTGCTGGACGGCGGCTGGCAGGGCGGCCGGTTCCAGGCGATCTGCGTGGGCGAGGCGCTCCAGCCCGCCCTGGCCCGGCGGCTGCTCGACCGGGTCTCCACACTGTGGAACGGCTACGGCCCCACCGAGGCGTCCGTCGGCTGCGTCACCCGGCGCGTGGACGCCGACCGGGACCTGGACCGGCCCGGCGGGTCGGTGCCGATCGGCCGGCCGCTCGGCAACCTCCGGATCTACCTGCTGGACCCGGCCGGAGCCCCGGTGCCCGTCGGGGTGCCCGGCGAGATCCACATCGGCGGGGTCGGCGTCACCCGCGGGTACGCCAACCGGCCGGGGCTGACCGCCGAGCGCTTCGTACCGGACCCGTTCGGCGCCGCCGGCGGCCGGCTGTACCGGACCGGCGACCTCGCGCGGTACCTGTCGGACGGCAGCCTGGTCTTCCTCGGCCGCACCGACGAGCAGGTGAAGATCCGCGGGTACCGCATCGAGCTGGGCGAGGTCGAGGCCGCGCTCGGTGCGCAGCCCGGCGTCGCCCGGGCCGCGGTGACGGTGCGCGGCGGCGGGACGGACGCCGAACTGGCCGGCTACCTGGTGTGGCAGGACCGGGACCGGCCCGGCGACCTGGCGGAGCTGCGGCGCTCGCTGCGCGAGACCCTGCCCGAGTTCATGGTGCCCGCGACGCTGACCGCCCTCGACCGGATCCCGTTGACCACCAACGGCAAGGTGGACCGTGCGGCCCTGCCCGCGCCCGCCCGCCCCGGCCACGACGCGGACGCGCCGGCGCCGCGGGACCGGACGGAACTCCTGATGGCCAGGATCTGGCAGCGGGTGCTGGGCGCCCCGCGGGTCGGCGTCCGGGACGACTTCTTCGCGCTCGGTGGGCACTCCCTCCGGGCGGTCGAGCTCGTCGAGGCGATCCGGCGGGAGTGGGGGGTCACCGTGCCGCTGCACACGGTGTTCCGCCACCCCACCCTCGAGGGCCTGTGCGCGGAACTGCCCGACATGTCACGGGCGCTGAGCCGGCTCGTGGTGCCGCTGGCCGACGGGGACCGGCGCAGGGCGCCGCTGATCCTGGTGCACCCGCAGAGCGGCGACGTCTGCTCCCTGCTCCAGCTGGCCGGACACCTCAACGGGCACCCCGCCGGGCACCCCGTCGGCGGCCGGCCCGTGTACGGCCTGGAGGCCGTCGGCTACACCACCGACGAGCCGCCGCTGGCCACCGTCGAGGAGCAGGCGCGGCGCTACCTGGAGGAGCTGCGGTCCGCCCTGCCCGACGGCCCGTACCTGCTGGCCGGCTGGTCCTTCGGCGGGCTGGTCGCCTTCGAGATGGCCCGGCTGCTGGAGGAGCGGGGGACCCCGCCGGGCTTCCTCGGGATCATCGACGCCGGAGCGCCCGGGGCCGCTGGTGGGCCCACGGACGGCCCGACCGGCGAGCCCACCGACGGGGACGAACCCGACGAGCGGGACGCCCTCGCCCTGCTGCTCCGCGACGGGCAGGCCGCCGAGCACCTTCCGCCGCAGGTGCGCACCGCACAACTACGGCGCATGGCACGGGTGTTCACCGCCAACGGCGCCGCCGCCCGACGCTACCGGTCGACGGCGCGGCTGCGGACCCCGATCCACCTGTTCACGAGTTCCGAGGCCCACCCCGCACTGGCCGGCCCGGTCGTCGTCCCCGCCCACTGGCGGGACCGCACCCGGGCGGCGCTGAGCGTGGTCGAGGCGCCCGGCAACCACCACGACATGCTGTCGCCGCCCCACGTCGCGTCCCTCGCCGACGCGCTGTCGGCCGCCCTGGAGGAGCTCGGATGAGCGAGGCACGCGAACTGCCGCTCTCGTCGGCGCAGTCCGGCATCTGGTTCGCCCACCACCTGCGCCCCGGCAGCCCCGCCTACAACACCGGTGAGTACGTGGACATCCCCGGGCCGATCGACCCGGAGCTGTTCGAGACGGCCGTGCGGCAGGTGGTGGCCGAGACCGAGTCGCTGCGCGTCCGCCTCACCGACGGCGCCGACGGCCCCCGGCAGGTCGTCACCCCGGCGCCCGACTGGTCGATGCACCACGTCGACCTCACCTCGGCCCCGGACCCGCTGCGGGCGGCCGAGCAGTGGATGCGCACCGACCTGGCCACCCCGGTCGGGCTCACCCGGGACCCGCTGTTCCGCCAGGCCCTGTTCGCCCTCGCGCCGGACCGCTTCCTCTGGTACCAGCGCGTCCACCACATCGCGGTCGACGGCTACAGCATGTCGCTCATCGCGCGCCGCGTCGCCAAGGCCTACACCGGACTGGTCGAGGGCCGGAGCGGGGGAGGACCGGCCTTCGGGCCGCTGAGCCTCCTGCTGGCGGACGACGCCGCCTACCGCGCGTCGGAACAGCCCGGACAGGACCGGGAGTTCTGGGCGGCCCGGCTGGCCGGCCGACCGGATCCGGTCAGCCTCGCCAGCCGCTCGGCGGCCGCCTCGGACGGCTTCCTGCGCCGCACCGGCACCCTCGACGCGCCCACCGTCGCCGCGCTGCGACGGGCCGCACGACCGGTCGGCGCGAGCTGGCCCGCCGCCTTCACCGCGACGGTCGCCGCCTACCTCCACCGCCTCACCGGCGAACGGGACATCGTGCTCAGCATGCCGGTGACCGGGCGCACCGGCGCCGCCGGGCCGGCCGTCCCCGGCATGGTGGCGAACGTCGTGCCGCTGCGGCTGCGCGTGCACCCGGACCAGGGCCTGTCCGCCCTCGCGCGGCAGGTGGCCGAGGAGGTCGCCGCCCTGCGCCCGCACCAGCGCCACCGCAGCGAGGACCTGCGCAGGGACCTGGATCCGGCACGGTCGGACCGGGTCCTGTTCGGGCCCGTCGTCAACATCATGTCCTTCTACTACCACCTGGACTTCGCGGGCGTCCGGGCCACCGTGCACAACCTGTCCAACGGGCCGGTCGAGGACCTCTCCTTCTCCGTCTACGACCGCTCCGACGGCACCGCGCCCCGGCTCGACGTCGACGCGAACCCCGCGCTCTACTCCGAGGCCGAACTCGCCTCCCACCAAAGGCGGTTCCTGCGGTTCCTGGACGCGGTGGCGGCCGATCCGGACCGGCCGACCGGTCGACCCGACCTGCTCACCCCCGAGGAGCGGCACCGCACCGTCGTGGCCGCCAACCGCACCGCGCGTCCGCTTCCGCACCCGACGGTGCCGGCGGCCTTCGCGGCCCAGGTCGCGCGCACACCTGCCGCGCCCGCCGTGGTGTGCGGCGGAACCACCCTGTCCTACGCGGAGTTGAACGCCTGGGCCAACCAGCTGGCGCACCGGCTGATCTCCCTGGGCGTGTGCGGTGACAGCACGGTGGCCGTACTGATGGAGCGCTCCGCCGACGTGGTGGTGGCGGTCCTGGCGATCAGCAAGGCCGGCGGCGCCTACATGCCGCTGGACACCCGCGCCCCGGCGGCCCGGCTGCGCCGCGTCCTGGACGACACCCGGGCGGCGGTGCTGCTCACCCACCGGGCCACCCGGGACCAGGCGCCGCCCCACGGCATGCCGGAGGTGGTCGTCGACGCCGACCCCGGCCTCGCCGACCGGCCGGCCACCGACCCCGTGGTGCCGCTGCGCGCCGACCACCTGGCGTGCGTCCTGTACACCTCGGGATCGACGGGCACGCCGAAGGGCGTGGCCCTGAGCCACCGCAACGTCATCAGCCTGACCGCACAGAGCTGTTGGCGCGACGACGAGGACGCACCGCGCGTCCTCGCCCACTCCCCGCACGCCTTCGACGCCTCGACCTTCGAGTGGTGGGTGCCCCTGCTCAACGGGGGCCAGGTGGTCGTCGCCCCGCCCGGCGAGCTGGCGCTCGCGGACCTGCACCGGCTGATCGTCGACCACCGGGTCGGCACGCTCTGGCTGACGGCCGGACTGTTCCGGGTGTTCGCCGAGGAGTCCCCCGGCACGCTGGCCCGGGTCCGCCAGGTGTGGACCGGCGGTGACGTCGTGCCGGCCGACGCGGTCCGGCGCGTCCTGGCGCGGTGCCCGGACTCCGTGGTGGTCGCCGGGTACGGCCCGACCGAGGCCGCGACCTTCACCACCCGCAGGGTGCTGCGCCCCGGCCGGGCCGTGCCCGACGTCGTCCCGCTCGGCCGGCCGGTGGACAACAGGCGGGTGTACGTCCTGGACGAGGCGCTGTCGCCGGTGCCGCCGGGGGTGGCCGGCGTGCTCTACGTCGCCGGTCCGGGCGTGGCCCGCGGGTACCTGAACGACCCCGGCCGGACGGCCGGCGCGTTCGTGCCCTGCCCGTTCGGCGCACCGGGCGAGCGGATGTACCGCACGGGCGACGTGGTCCGCTGGAATGCCGAAGGGGAACTCGAGTTCCTCGGCCGCGCGGACGAGCAGGTCAAGCTCCACGGCTTCCGCATCGAACTCGGCGAGATCGAGGCGGTCCTGGCCGGGCACCCCGCCGTCGCCCAGGCGACCGTGGTCGCCGGCCGGGGGGCCTCGCCCGCCCGGCGGCTGATCGGCTACGTCGTCCCGGCCGGCGACGCGGGGCTCGACCCGGAGGCGGTGCGGGAGCACGCCCGCGCGGCGCTGCCGGACTACATGGTGCCCGTGGCGATCGTCCCGCTCGACGCCTTCCCGCTGACCCCCCGGGGGAAGATCGACCGGGCCGCGCTGCCCGTCCCGGACCTCGCACCGGAACCGGCACCGTCCGGGCCCGGGCCGCGGACCCCGGCGGAGGCGACGGTGTGCGCGCTGTTCGCCGAGGTGCTCGGCCGACCCGCGGTGGGCCTCGACGACGACTTCTTCGCGCTGGGCGGCAACTCACTGCTCGCGACCCGGCTGGTCAACCGGGTGCGGGTGCGGTTCGCCCGTGAACTCACCCTCGGCGCCCTGTTCCAGGCGGCCACGCCGGCGCGGCTGGTCGAAGCGCTCGCGCAGGCCCCGGACGCCGCAGCCGTCCCGGACCTCTCCCCACGTCCACGACTCTGACAGATCACAGGAAGCACCTCGGTATGGTCCACACCCCTCCCCGTCCCGACGACACGCCGGCCGCGCCGGCCGCGCCGGCCGCACCGGAGACCCCGGTGGCGGCGGCAACTCCGGCAGCCCCGCCAGCCCCGGCCGACCCGGCAGCCCCGGCCGACCCGGCGCTGGGGGCCGCCCAGGTCCGCCGGTACTACCAGCTGGTCGACGCCGGTGACGTGCCCGCGCTGGTCGCCCTGTTCACCCCGGACGCCCGCTACCACCGCCCCGGCTACCGCCCCATGGTCGGGCACGCCGAACTGGAACGCTTCTACCGCGACCAGCGGGTGATCCGCACCGGCGTGCACACCCTGGCCACTGTGGTCACGACCGACGACGAGGTGGCCGTGCACGGCCTGTTCCGCGGCGTGCTGCACGACGGCGGTGAGGTCGAGCTGCGGTTCGCGGACTTCTTCCGGATGACGCCGCAGGGCCGCATCGCCGAGCGGGACACCTTCTTCCACGTGCCGGCGGTCTGAGGCGGTGGCCGCCCCCGGTGACACCGCGCACCACCCGCCGCGCCCCGGCCGCCGCGACCACCGCCCGCCGCACGGCGCTGAGCGCGGCCACGGCGGCCACGGCGGCGCCGACGGCCCGCCGCACGACGCCGACGGCCCGAGCGGCCGCGCGTCCAACCCCGACGGGAACACCCCAGCACAGGAAAGCGGGAAGCAGTTGACCGAGACGGTCCCCACCTTCGACACCTCCGAGATCTCCGACACCTCCAGGATCTCCGACCTCTCCGACCTCCCGGCCTTCGTCGGCAGCGGACGGCCGCCGTTCGACGCCCGGGCCGTCCACGAGCTGGTCGCCGAACAGGCCGAGCGGGCCCCGCACGCGCCCGCCGTCACCTGCGAGGGACGGACCCTGACCTACCGGCAGCTCAACGACCGCGCCCACCGGCTCGCCGAGCGGCTGCGAGCGGCCGGACTGCAGCCGGAGGACGTCGTCGGCGTGCTGGTGCCGCGCTCGCCGGAGCTGATCGTGGCCCTGCTCGCCGTCCTCGTCGCGGGCGGGGCGTACCTCGGACTCGAACCGGACGACCCGGCCGGCCGCCACGCGCTGCTGCTGGCGGACGCCGGCGCGGGCATGGTGATCGCCGAGGAGGCCCTGCGGGAGCACCTGCCCGGCACCGTCGTCACGGTGACGGAGGACCGCTCGGCGCCGGAGCCGGCCACCGGCCCGGCGGTCCCGACCCGCCCCGGCGACCCGGACCGGCTCGCCTACGTCAGCTACACCTCGGGCTCCACCGGCGAGCCCAAGGGCGTCGGCGTGCCCCACCGGGCGATCGACCGGCTCGTCCGGGGCGCGGACTGGATGGACGTCCGCGCCGAGGACGTCTTCTTCCACCTCGCACCGGTCGCCTTCGACGCGTCCACGTTCGAAATCTGGGCCCCCCTGGTCAACGGCTGCCGACTGGTCCTCTTCCCCCCGGTCGCCATCACGCTGGAGCACGTGGCGCAGGTCGTCCGCGCCGAGGGCGTCACGGTCCTGCTGCTGACCACCGGGCTCTTCCACCAGATGGCGAGCTCCCACCCGGAGGCGTTCGCCGGCGTGCGGCACGTCCTCACCGGGGGCGACGTGGCCTCGCCGGGCCACGTCCGGCACCTGCTGGACCACCACCCGGACCTGCTGTTCACCAACGGCTACGGGCCGACCGAGAACACCACGTACACGACCTGCTGGACCAGCGGCACCCTCCCGGAGCTGCGGAGCGTGCCGATCGGCCGCCCGATCAGCGGCACCAGGGTCGCCGTGCTCGACGCCGACCTCCGGCCGGTGCCCGTCGGCGAGTGCGGGGAGCTGTACGTGGCCGGGGCCGGCCTGGCCCGCGGCTACCTGGGCCGCCCGGCCGCGACGGCCGAACGGTTCCTGCCCGATCCGTCCGGGACCGAGCCGGGGGCTCGGATGTACCGGACCGGCGACCTCGTGCGGTGGCTGCCGGACGGCACGCTGGAGTTCGTCGGGCGCGTGGACGACCAGGTCAAGGTCCAGGGCCACCGCGCCGAACCGCGCGCCGTCGAGGTCGAGTTGGAACGGCTCGCCGGGGTGCGGCACGCGGTCGTGCTGCCGCAGCCCGACCCGGCGGGCGGCACCCGGCTGCTGGCCTACGTCGTGCCCGCGGAACCCGATCCGGCGGGTGCCGCCGACCTCGGCCGGCGGCTGCGCCGCGAACTGCGCGGCCGGCTGCCGGGCTACCTGATCCCCTGGGCGATCCTGGTCCGTCCCGAGCTGCCGGTGAACCGCAACGGCAAGATCGACCGCCGGGCCCTGCCCAGCGCCACCCGGGTACCGCGCAACGTGGCCAACGAGTTCGTCCCGCCGAGCACCGAGGTGCAGACCCGCCTGGCCGAGCTGTGGGGCGACGTCCTCGGCGTCGAACCGGTCGGCGTCGACGACGACTTCTTCGACCTCGGCGGGCACTCCCTGCTGGCCACCGACCTGCTGGTCGCCACCCAGCGCGAGTTCGAGGTGGACCTCCCCGCGCAGACCCTGTACCGGTCGCCGACCGTCGCCGAGCTGGCGGAGGCCCTCACCGATCGGATGCGCGCAGCCGGCCCGGACGGCCGGACGGCGGACGGCCCGGCGGGCCCGGCCGTCGGGGCGGGGGAGGAGCGGCCCCGATGACGGCGCTTCCCCCGACCACCCGGTGCCCGGTCCTCGCCCCGCGGCCGGTCGACCTGATCGACCCCGACCTCTACCTCTCGGGCGGCGCCCACGAGGCGTGGCGACGGCTGCGCCGCGACGCCCCGGTGAGCTGGCAGCCGGTCGGCGACATCGGCTACTGGTCGGTCGTCGGCCACGCCGAGGCCAACCGGGTGCTCCGCGACCACGGCACCTTCACCTCCGAACAGGGCACCCTGCTCAACCTCCTCGGCCAGGGCGACCCGGCCGGCGGGAGGCAGATGGCCGTGACCGACCCGCCCCGGCACGCGCACCTGCGCGGCCCGCTGCAGCAGGCGCTGTCGATCAGGACGGTGGAGAACGACCGGGAGGCCGTCCGCCGGGTCGTCGTCGAACTGCTCCGGCCGCTGGCCGACGGCGGCCCGTACGACTTCGCCGCCGCCATGTCCACCCTGCCGATGGCGGTGATCGGCACCATGATGGCGCTGCCGGAACGGGACTGGCCGCGGCTGGTCCGGCTCGCCCACGCCTGCATCGCCGCCGACGACCCCGAGTTCCAGCTCGCCGCCGGCCCCCAGGCCACCCTGGTGACCGCCCACCGCGAACTCTTCGCCTACTTCCAGGACGTCGTCACCGCGCGGCGGCGCGCCCCGGGCGACGACCTGATCAGCCTGCTGCTCACCATGGAGCTGGACGGCCGCCGGCTGTCGCCGGGCGAGATCGTGTCCAACTGCTACAGCCTGCTGCTCGGCGCGACCGTCACCACCGCCCAGCCGCCGGTCGCGGCGATGGCCGAACTGGCCGGCACCGCCGTCCTGGAGGACTGGGCGGCCCACCCGGAGCTGCTCGGCAGCGGTGTGGAGGAGTCCCTGCGGTGGGCCTCGCCCACCCAGCACTTCATGCGCCACGCCACCCGGGACGTCGAGGTCCGGGGCGTGACGATCCCGGCCGGGGACGCCGTCGTCGTGTGGCTGGCGTCGGCCAACCGCGACGAGACCGTGTTCACCGACCCGGACACCTTCGACATCCGGCGGCGCCCCAACAAGCACATCGCGTTCGGCGTCGGCGCGCACTACTGCATCGGACACACCGTCGCACGGGTGGCCCTGCGCATCCTGTTCGCCGAACTGCTCGGCCGGTTCACCGGCTTCGAACCCGCCGGGGAGCCACGGCGGATGCGCTCGAACATCATCGCGGGCTTCACCCACCTGCCGATCACCGCGCGGACCCGCTAGGCACCCCGGCCCGCTGAGAAGAAACCCCCACCCGGAAGGACACCCGTGGACGCTCCGACGGCCCGTACCCGCAACAAGTGGTTCCTGCGCGAGCCCTCGCCGGTGGCACCGGCGCGGCTGTTCTGCCTGCCCTACTCCGGGTGCGGCGCGAGCATGTACCGCGCCTGGCCGTCCTCGGTCGACGGCGTCGAGGTCTGCCCCGTGCAGCTGCCCGGCCGGGAGAACCGGATGCGCGAGCCCGCCCACACCACCTACGAGGCGATGGCCGACGACCTCTGCGAGGCGCTGCGCCCCCACCTGGACCGCCCGTACGCGCTGTTCGGCCACTGCGGCTCCGCGCTGGCGGCCTACGAGACCGCCGTACGGCTGGTCCAGCGGGGCTGCCCCGCCCCGACCCGGCTGTTCGTCTCCGCCGAGGTCGCGCCGCAGGACGGCCCCTACGGCCGCTTCCTCGGCATGAGCGACGACGAACTGGCCGACGAACTGCGCGCGCTCGTCGCGGAACTGGGCGGCACCCTGGAGCCGAGCCTGCTCGCGCTCTACCTCGGCGTCCTGCGCAACGACGTCGACATGAACAAGCGGTACCACGTGCCCGAGCCGGTCCGGCTGCCGTGCCCGATCACCGCCATCGGCTGGACCGAGGACACGGGCATCGCGCCGTCGCTGATGACCGGCTGGCCGGCCTGCGGCGAGACGACCTTCGAACTCCTGGAGGGAGGCCACTACCGCTTCATCGAGGCACCGGCGGACCTCCTCGCCCTCCTGGTCGCGGACCTGACGCCCACTCGGCCCGGCCCCCGCTGACAGCGGCCCGTCGTCGTGCCCCGGTCGGCCGGCCCGTCGGCCGCCGGGGACGCCGCGGACCCCGTGACATCAGAACGTAACGTTTCTGCGAGAAGTCGTCAGGCGTAAAGTCTTCCCCAAGTCCCGCCCAATCTGGCATGTTTCCTTCAATTCCTGTGCGATCCCCCTCACGCACGGGCCGAATCGGAGGACACGTGTCACCCCTGATATCCCGGCGGCTCGGCCGCCCGGCCGCAGCCCTCGCCGTGCTCTCGGCCATGGCGCTCGCCACCCCCACCGCGTTCGCGACCGCCGCCCCCACGACCACCACCCCCACCGTCCCGGGCGCCGTCTCCGCGCCCGCGGCCCAGGCCCCCGCGGCCCAGGCGCCCGCCGTCGCGGGCAGCGCGGCCGGCTGGGCCGCCGGCACCCGCGCCTACCTGGTGATCAGCGCCCCCGCCGACGTCGCCGCCGCCAAGACCGCCGTCGCCGCCAAGGGCGGTACGGTCTTCGCGAGTTACGACCAGATCGGCGTCCTCGTCGCCCACTCCACCGACACCGGCTTCGCCGCCGCGCTGCGCGCCGTCCCGGGCATCCAGCAGGTCGGGGCGACCCGCACCTCGGACGTGCCGGCCGACGCCTACAACCCGGCCCTGCCCGCCAACCCGGCCCAGGCGGCCACCACGCTCGCCGAGTCCAACCGCTGGGACATGACCCAGATCAAGGCCGACCAGGCCTGGAGCGTCACCACCGGCTCGTCCGCCGTCAAGGTCGGCGTGCTCGACACCGGCGTGGACGACCAGCACCAGGACCTGGCACCGAACTTCGACGCCGCCGACTCGGTCTCCTGCGCGTACGGCAAGCCCGACACCCGCAGCGGCGCCTGGCGGGACGTGGACACCCACGGCACCCACGTCGCCGGCACCATCGCGGCCGCGAAGAACGGCAAGGGCGTCATCGGCGTGGCCCCGGGCGTGAAGATCGCCTCGGTCCGGATCGCCGAGCCGACCAGCACCCTCTTCTACGCCGAGAACACCGTCTGCGGCTTCGTCTGGGCCGGCGACCACGGCTTCAAGGTGACCAACAACAGCTACTACACCGACCCGTGGCAGTTCAACTGCCCGAACGACCTGGACCAGGCGGCCCTGATCGAGGGCGTCAAGCGCGCCCAGGAGTACGCCGAGGGCAAGGGCTCGCTGCAGGTCGCGGCGGCCGGCAACGCCAACTACGACCTGGCGAACAAGACCACCGACACCGAGAGCCCCAACGACTCGACCCCGACCACCCGGACCATCAGCAACGCCTGCCTCGACATCCCCACCGAACTCCCGGGCGTGGTGACCGTCGCTGCCACGGGCAGCGGCAGCGGCAAGGCCTCCTACTCCAACTTCGGCCAGGGCGTCATCGACGTCGCGGCGCCCGGCGGCGACGGCGCGACCGGCGTCTACTCGACCCTGCCCGGCGGCAAGTACGGGACCAAGAGCGGCACGTCGATGGCCTCCCCGCACGTCACCGGGGTGGCCGCGCTGATCGCGAGCACCGACCCGTCGCTCACCCCGGCCGGCATCCGGGCCCGCCTCGCGAGCCAGGCCAACGACCTGGCCTGCCCCGCCTCGGACAGCCGCTGCACCGGCACCACCGCCAACAACGGCTTCTTCGGCGACGGCCAGGTGGACGCCCTGAAGGCGGTCGGCAGCACGACCCCGCCCACCGGGAAGTACTTCGAGAACACCGCCGACGTGGCGATCGCCGACAACACCACGGTGGAGAGCCCGATCACCGTCACCGGCGTCACCGGCAACGCGCCCGCGACGCTCAAGGTCGGTGTGGACATCAAGCACACCTACCGCGGCGACCTGGTCCTCTCGCTCGTCGCCCCCGACGGCACCGTCCTCCTCCTGGAGGACTTCCCGAACAGCGACAGCACCGACAACGTCGCCAAGAGCTACACCGTCAACGCCTCCGCCAGCGTGGCGAACGGTACGTGGAAGCTCCGGGTGAAGGACGGCGCCTCCGGCGACACCGGCACGATCGACGCCTGGAACCTCACCTTCTGAACCTTCTGAACCTTCCGGCCCCGCCGCTCCACCCGGCCCGGCCCCCCCCCCCCCGGGGGGGGGGGGGGGGCCCCCGGCGCGGGGACCCCCGGAGC
>NZ_JBEXJK010000129.1:0-5391 GCF_040609095.1 Kitasatospora sp. NPDC004799 | reverse complement strand
GGGCGGCGGGCGGCCAGTCCCGTCGACGGGCGAACCGCGTCAGCCGTGCTTCAGGTGGTCGGGGCGGAGGAGGAACTCGGGCCCGTACACGTGGGCGGGGTCGTCCGGCAGGGGCACGGCCATCAGGTCCTGCGCCGCCGGTCCCAGCCCGAACATCGCACCGATCGACTGGTTCAGCGCGGACTTGTCCCCGTCCCGCCACGCCGTCTCCAGGTGGTCGAGCATCTCGGTGTACTGGTCGTTGAAGGCAGTGAGGAGTGTCCGCACCTGCTCCGTGGGGTCGGGCCAGCGCTCCGCCGTCAGCCTGCCCATGGGGAACGTCTCGGGGAAGGGGACCGGGTCCCCGACCCAGTCGTACGGCGTGGGGCCGCCGGGGGTGGGCACCAGCCGGTGCCCCTTCCAGATCTCGCCGAAGGCGTAGTAGTGGGCCAGCCGTCCGCCGGCGGTGGGGTCGTCGGGCAGATGGCTGGTGCCCTCCCCCTGCTCCTTGATCACCTCGATCGCCTGCGTGATCCCGTCGACCGAGTCGAACTTCTCCAGCCTGTTCCGGCCGATCTGCGCCTCCATCTGATGGCCTTCCCCGACGGGCGGCCTGACGTTGTCGAAAGCGTCCCGCAGCGCGTCGTAGAACTTGCCGATCGTCACCCACTCCTCGTGCAGGGGAGCGAGCGGGTTCTCGGGCATCTCGATCTCCATGAAGACCTCCCGGACGTACGCCTGGGTCAGCCCCTGGAGGTACACGTCGACCGTCGGCCGCACATTGCCCGGCAGCTTGCCCGGATACGTCGGCGCGGCGGCGAGGACGTGCGGCGTCCCACCGATCGCCGACAGCATGTTGCACACCATCCCCATGTGGAACATCTCGTCGTGGACGACGCTCTTGATCACCGCCTCGGCGTCGGTACCGGCGCTCCTGATGGACCACATGCCGCACAGGTACGGCGGCAGGGTCGACAACTCCAGGGCGATGGCGGACTGCAGACTGTCCTTGATCCACTTCAGGTCGTGCTCGGTCGCTGGGATAGTCAGCAGCTCGGCGATCGACATCGGCTTGGTGGCGTAGGTGGTCACGGCGGTTCCCGTTCGTTCGGCGGAAGCGGCGAAAAGCGGCGGAAGCGGCGGGCCGGCCGGTCGACGTGGACGGAGCTCGAGAAGAAGCTCCCGGGGCCGGGCCGCGGCAAAGGGGGCAGATGAGTGAATTCCTGCGTCTGCCGCGAGGCTCCGCCCGGCTGCGCCACGAAAGCCGTGCGGCACACGCATGGTCGATCAGTACCGAGGATTCGTTCGAGCGCCGGAGCTCGGGCCGGGCGGCGGATCGCTCTCGTTCACGATCCGCAGCATCTCCGCGGAAGGCCGGTACTGCTCCGTGACGACCTGCGGGCAGCGGCGGCAGAGCGAGGGCCCTTCCTGGTGGAACCAGCGGCACCGGGCACGGATCGGACACCGCGGCAGCTCGCCGACCACCTCGTCCAGCAGGACGGCGCTGCGGGAGGCGATCCCGCAGGCCGAGTTCCTGAAGTGGGCGCAGCCCGAGGTCCGGCAGGGTGCCGCGATGCGGAAGACCTCGCCGGGTGAGGCGGGCCGGGCCAGGGCGGTGATCTCGACGGTGACGGGCATCGCGTGCGCGGTCGGGGCGACCCGCGGTGCGCCGGGTGTGCCGGCCACGACTCCGATCAGGACCGACCCGGCCGCGTCGGCCGGGGCGCTGGGGCAGAGCAGGTCCGCGCCCTCGGCGGCCTCGTCCTGCGGCATCGCCGGGGCTACCGCGCGGCCCTGAGCGGCTGGACGTTCTGCACCGCGAGCCGTCCGTCGAAGCTCTTGGCCAGTGTCACCTCGAAGAGCTCCTCGGGGAAGAAGCCGGCGACGATGGGCCTGGAGACGTCGAACCCGTCCGAGGCATGGCGGGGCGCGATAGCGATCGCCGCCCCCAGGGCCGCCGCCCCGGCGCCGGCCGAGCCCGCCGCCGCCACCGGCCCCGAGCTGATCCAGCTGCGCGGCCCGGCGAAGGCCGTCGCCACCAACATGGACGCCTCGCTGGAGGTGCCGACCGCGACCTCGGTCCGCGCCGTGCCGGCGAAGCTGTTGATCGACAACCGCATCGTCATCAACAACCACCTGCAGCGCGCCCGCGGCGGCAAGGTCTCCTTCACCCACCTGATCGGCTACGCCCTGGTCCAGGCCATCAAGGCCGCCCCGGGCATGAACTACAGCTACAAGGTGGAGGACGGCAAGGCCTTCCTGGTCAAGCCGGAGCACGTCAACCTCGGCCTGGCCATCGACCTGGTCAAGCCGAACGGCGACCGCCAGCTGGTCGTCGCGGCCATCAAGAAGGCCGAGACGCTCGACTTCTTCGGCTTCTGGCAGGCCTACGAGGACATCGTCCGCCGGGCCCGCGCCAACAAGCTGACCATGGACGACTTCACCGGCGTCACGGTCTCGCTGACCAACCCGGGCGGCATCGGCACCGTGCACTCCGTGCCGCGCCTGATGCAGAACCAGGGCACCATCGTCGGCGTCGGCGCCATGGAGTACCCGGCCGAGTTCCAGGGCTCCGCCCCGGAGACCCTGTCCCGGCTGGGCGTCTCCAAGATCATGACGCTGACCTCGACCTACGACCACCGCGTCATCCAGGGCGCGGCGTCCGGCGAGTTCCTGCGCGAGATCCACCGCCTGCTGCTCGGCGAGAACGGCTTCTACGACGAGATCTTCGAGTCGCTGCGGATCCCGTACGAGCCGGTCCGCTGGGCCACCGACGTCGCCACCACCCACGACGACGAGGTCAACAAGACCGCCCGCGTCATGGAGCTGATCCACGCGTACCGCGTGCGCGGCCACCTGATGGCCGACACCGACCCGCTGGAGTACAAGCAGCGCAAGCACCCCGACCTGGACGTCGTCCAGCACGGCCTCACCCTGTGGGACCTGGAGCGCGAGTTCGCGGTCGGCGGCTTCGGCGGCCAGAAGATGATGAAGCTCCGCGACATCCTCGGCCTGCTGCGCAACACCTACTGCCGCACCGTCGGCGTCGAGTACATGCACATCCAGGACCCGAAGCAGCGCAAGTGGCTGCAGGAGCGCCTGGAGAAGCCGTACACCAAGCCGGAGCGCGAGGAGCAGCTGCGGATCCTCCGCCGGCTGAACTCGGCCGAGGCCTTCGAGACCTTCCTGCAGACCAAGTACGTCGGGCAGAAGCGCTTCTCGCTGGAGGGCGGCGAGTCGCTCATCCCGCTGCTGGACGCCACGATCGACTCGGCCGCCGAGCACCGCCTCGACGAGGCCGTCATCGGCATGGCCCACCGCGGCCGCCTGAACGTGCTGGCCAACATCGTCGGCAAGCCGTACGGCAAGATCTTCGGCGAGTTCGAGGGCAACCTCGACCCGAAGTCGATGCACGGCTCCGGCGACGTCAAGTACCACCTGGGCGCCGAGGGCACCTTCACCGGCCTGGACGGCGAGACCATCAAGGTCTCGCTCGCCGCGAACCCCTCCCACCTGGAGGCCGTGGACCCGGTCGTCGAGGGCATCGCCCGCGCCAAGCAGGACATCCTGGACCAGGGCGGCACGACCTTCCCGGTGCTGCCGATCCAGATCCACGGCGACGCGGCCTTCGCCGGCCAGGGCGTCGTCGCGGAGACCCTGAACATGTCGCAGCTGCGCGGCTACCGCACCGGCGGCACCGTGCACGTCGTGGTGAACAACCAGGTCGGCTTCACCGCCGCCCCGGCCAGCAGCCGCTCCTCGATGTACTCCACCGACGTGGCGCGCATGATCGAGGCCCCGATCTTCCACGTGAACGGCGACGACCCGGAGGCCGTGGTCCGCGTCGCGCGGCTCGCCTTCGAGTTCCGCCAGGAGTTCCACAAGGACGTGGTGATCGACCTCATCTGCTACCGCCGCCGCGGTCACAACGAGGCCGACAACCCGTCGTTCACCCAGCCGCTGATGTACGACCTGATCGACAAGAAGCGCTCGGTGCGCAAGCTGTACACCGAGGGCCTGATCGGTCGCGGCGACATCACCATGGAAGAGGCGGAGCAGGCGCTCCAGGACTTCCAGGGCCAGCTGGAGAAGGTCTTCGCCGAGGTCCGCGACGCGGCCCAGGCGCCGGCCGACACCACCGCCGGCAAGCCGGTCGCCGACTTCCCGGTCTCCATCCAGACCGGCATCTCCCAGGAGATGGTCAAGCGGATCGCCGCCTCGCAGGTCAACCTGCCGGACTGGCTGACCGTCCACCCGCGCCTGCTGCCGCAGCTGCAGCGCCGCGCCGCCTCGGTCGAGGACAACACCATCGACTGGGCGATGGGCGAGACCCTCGCCATCGGCTCGCTGCTCATGGAGGGCCACCCGGTCCGCCTGGCCGGCCAGGACAGCCGCCGCGGCACCTTCGGCCAGCGGCACGCCGTCCTGATCGACCGCAAGACCGGCGAGGACTACACCCCGCTGCAGTACCTGACCGAGGACCAGGCCCGCTACACCGTCTACGACAGCCTGCTGTCGGAGTACGCGGCCATGGGCTTCGAGTACGGCTACTCGCTGACCCGCCCGAACGCGCTGGTCATGTGGGAGGCGCAGTTCGGCGACTTCGTCAACGGCGCGCAGACCATGGTGGACGAGTACATCGCCTCCGCCGAGCAGAAGTGGGGCCAGCACTCCGGCGTCACCCTGCTGCTGCCGCACGGCTACGAGGGCCAGGGCCCGGACCACTCGTCCGCCCGCCCGGAGCGCTTCCTCCAGCTGTGCGCGCAGAACAACATGACGGTCGCCATGCCGACCCTGCCGTCGAACTACTTCCACCTGCTGCGCTGGCAGGCGCACAACCCGCACCACAAGCCGCTGGTCGTCTTCACCCCGAAGTCGATGCTGCGCCTGAAGGCCGCGGCGAGTGCGACCGAGGAGTTCCTGTCCGGCTCGTTCCGCCCGGTCATCGGCGACACCACCGTCGACCCGGCGCAGGTCCGCAAGGTGGTCATCACCGCCGGCAAGTTCTACTACGACCTGGAGGCGGCCCGCACCGAGCGCGGCGTCACCGACACCGCGATCGTCCGGGTCGAGCGGCTCTACCCGCTGCCGGTGGCCGAGCTCCAGGAGGAGCTGGCCCGCTACGGCGACGACGTCCAGTTCGTCTGGGCGCAGGAGGAGCCGGCCAACCAGGGCGCCTGGCCGTTCATCGCGATGAACCTGGTCGACCACCTCCAGGTCGTCATCGGCCGCAGCGGCGGCGACGCCCGACTGCGCCGGGTCGCCCGCACCGCGGCCTCGTCCCCGGCGGTCGGCTCGGCCAAGCGGCACGCCGCCGAGCAGCAGGCCCTGGTCGAGGAGGTCTTCGCGCTCTGACGCGCCGAAGCCTCCTGCCTGCCTGCCTGCCTGCCTGCCTGCCCCGTAACGCCCTCC
>NZ_JBEXJK010000128.1:0-19801 GCF_040609095.1 Kitasatospora sp. NPDC004799 | reverse complement strand
AGGGCGGCGGTCCGGGCCTGGCCGCGGCCGCGCCGCCGGCCGGGGCGACCGCGGTGCGCGTGCTGGAGAGCGTGCACGGCACGGCCCTGCGCGCCCCGAAGGCGCGGGCGGGCGAGCTGTGGGAGCTGGTCGCCCGGCCGGGCACCGGGCTCGCCGCGGGCGGGGTGGACAGGGTCTGGCTGGACGGCAGGGTCAGCGCGGCCCTCGACCGCTCGACCGCCCAGGTCGGCGCCCCGCAGGCCTGGGGCTCGGGCTGGACCGGAAAGGGCGTCAAGGTCGCGGTGCTCGACAGCGGCATCGACCGCGGCCACCCCGACGTGGCCGGCTCCCTCGGCGAGAGCTCCGACTTCACCGGGCCCGCCGGTACGCCGGTGAGCGCCGACCCGGACGGGCACGGCACCCATGTCGCCTCGATCGTGGCCGGCACCGGCGCCGCCTCCGACGGCCGGTTCAAGGGCGTCGCCCCGGAGGCCGAGCTGCTGGTCGGCCGGGTGCTGGACGACGAGGGCAACGGGCAGGAGTCCTGGGTGCTCCAGGGCATGGAGTGGGCCGCGGCCCGCGCGCCGATCGTCAACCTGTCCCTCACCGGCGCCCCGACCGACGGCACCGACCCGCTGGCCCGGGCCGTCGACACGCTCTCCGCCCGCTACGGCACCCTGTTCGTCGCCGCGGCCGGCAACAAGGGCCGCCCGGGCACCGTCGGCACCCCCGGGTCGGCGGACGCCGCGCTGACGGTGGGCTCCGTCGACCACGACGGCGCGCTCGCCCCGTCCTCCAGCCGGGGTCCGCGCCTGGGCGACCGGGCCGTCAAGCCGGACCTCACCGCGCCCGGCGTGGGCATCGTCGCCGCCCGGGCCGCCGGCACCGACGGGCAGGAGCCGGTCGGCGAGCGGTACACGGCCATCTCCGGCACCTCCATGGCGGCCCCGCACGTGGCCGGCGCGGCGGCCCTGCTCGCCCAGCAGCACCCGCGGTGGAAGGGCCCGCAGCTCAAGGCCGCGCTGATGTCCGCCGCGGCGCCCGCCGCCGGACAGGACGCGTACGAGCAGGGCACCGGGCGCGTCGACGTCGCCCGGGCCACCGCCCAGGAGGTGTCCGCCACCGCCCAGGGCACCGGGATCCACCTGGAGGGCCCGCCCGGCGGCGAGCCGCTCACCCGGACGGTCGAGTACCGCAACGACGGGCCGCAGCCCGTCACCCTGGAGCTGGCCGCCGAGACCACCGCGGCCCCGGGCGGCGCGTTCGCCGTCTCCCCCGCCCGGCTGACGGTGCCGGCGGGCGGCGCGGCGGCGGCCACCGTCACCGTCGACCCGGCCCTCGTCCCCTCGGGGGCGTCGCTGACCGGGCGGGTGCGCGCCACCGGGCCCGGCGGGACCGCCGTCACCACCGCCTACGCGCTCACCCGCGAGGCCGTGCGGCACGACGTCACCGTAACGGCCGTCGACCGCGACGGGGCGCCGGTCGGGCCGGGCAGCTGGAACACCCGATCGACGATCGGCCTGGTCAACCTGGACACCCACGAGGCCTTCCCGCTGCGGTTCACCGACGGCACCGCCACCGCGCGCGTGCCCGAGGGCCGCTACAACCTCGGCGGACAGCTCGTCACCCCCGGCGCCGGCACCGCGAGCCCCACCTCGACCCTGTTCCTGCAGCCCGAGCTGGAGCTGCGCGCCGACACCCGGCTCGCCGTCGACGCCCGCGCGGGCCGGCAGCTGACCGTCACCGTCCCCGGCCGCGCCACCACCGGCCGCTCGCTCTCCGCCGGCTACTGCTACCGCGCCGCCGGGGCCTCCTCCGCGGTCGGCTGCTCGGACGAGGTCACCGTCCTGGCCCGGCCCGGCAACCTCTACGTCGTGCCCACCGCCCGGCCCGTCGCCGGCCGGCTCGACTTCGTCACCCAGAGCCTCCAGCAGGGCCCGGACACCCACGGCGGACGGCTGCCGGACCGCTACGACCTGCTGGTGCACACCACCGGCGCCCTGCCCGAGCCGGCCCTGACCGTCTCCCCCGACGACCTGGCCACGCTCAACACCCGCTACTTCGCCCAGGGCCCTGGCACCGCGGGCGAGTTCAGCAGTTTCGCGTCGGCCGGCGGCGTCGGCTCCCTCACCATCGCCCAGCCCACCTTCGCGCTGCCGGCCACCCGCACCGAGTACTTCACCGTCAAGGACCAGGTACGGGAGACCACCTTCGGCCAGACCGCCGGCCCCGGCGGCGAGATCGTCCCCACCGCCGTCACCCAGAGCGGCACGGTGCGCTGCGCCGCCGGCGCGACCTGCGCGGAACGCTGGAACGCCGCCGTCATCGGCCCGGGCCCGGCCGCCGGCAAGAACGGCGCGGCCACCATGGCCCGCACCAGCGACGGCTACCTCACCCTGGCCCCGCAGCTGTTCAGCGACGCCTCCCCCGGCCACGTCGGCTCCCCGTGGCCGCGCCTGCTGGCGGACACCGTCCGGCTCGACCTCGAACGCGACGGGCAGCACGTCGGCGGCAGCGACCGGGAGGCCGCCCGCCTCGCCGTGCCGGCCGGCGAGGCCGGCTACCGGCTGACCGCCAAGGCCGTCCGGGCCGAGCCCTGGGCGGCGCTGTCCGGCACCGTCGAGGCGGTCTGGACCTTCCGCTCGGCCGCCGTCTCCCCCGGGCCCGACGGCGCGACCCGCAGCGCGGCGCTGCCGCTGGACACCGTCCGCCTCACCGCCCCCGTCGACCCGGACAACCAGGTGCCGCGCCGCCGGCACACCCTGCTCGCCGACGTAGAGCGGCAGGACGGCGCCCCGGCGTCGGCCACCGCGGGCCTGAGCGTGCGGGTCTCCTTCGACGACGGCGCGACCTGGCAGGACGCCCCGGTCGCCGCGGACGCCGCGGGCGCTCCGGGCGACGGCGGGTACCGCGTCACCGTCGACCCGCCGACGGGCGGCAGCGGCTTCGTCTCGCTCCGGGCCACCGCGCGCGCCGCGGACGGTGCGACCGTGGAGCAGACCGTGCTGCGCGCCTACCGGCTGGCGCCGTGACGGCCTGACGATGTGACTCCGTGACGGTGCGCCGGCGGCCCGCAGGCCGCCGGCGCACTGCGCGTTCCTAGGACAGCAGCTCCGCGGGGACGTCGGTGGCCCGGGTGAACACCGAGACCGGGTACTGGGTGTCGCAGTACTTGTTGCCGGTGGAGACCACGCCGATCACCACGCCGCCGGCCATCAGCGGCCCGCCCGAGTCGCCCTTGCAGACGCTGTCCGTCGTGCCGGCCCGGGGCATACCGCAGACCTTGAGCAGCGGCGAGTCGTCCGGCAGGGTGTACGGGTCGCAGGAGGCCAGTGGGGCCAGCCTCAGCTCCGCCTGCTTGAGGTGCGTGCCGGGGCCGTCCGAGCCGGAGCGGCCGAAGCCCAGCAGGGTGGCCGCGCGGCCGTACCGGAACAGCGCCTCGTCGCCCTGCCGCGCCACCCGGACCGGCTTCTGCGGCAGCGGGCGGTCCAGGGTGAGGACGGCGGAGTCGTGGACCAGGCCGGGGGCGTGGCGCGGGTCCACCCGGGCGTCCTTCACCCGGCGGACCTGGCCGCCGGAGCCGGTCAGGTCGGTCCGCCCGGCGATCACCCGCAGCGAGCGCGGGTCGTCCGCCTCGGAGACGCAGTGGCCCGCGGTGAGCACCTTGGTCGGCGCGATCAGCGCGCCGGTGCACCACTGCTCGCCCGCGGCGGTCTGCAGGGCCACGACGAACGGGTGGGACCTGGTCGTGGTGTCCGATCCGCCGTGGACGGCGGCGGCCGGGGTGGCCGCGACGGCCACCAGCGCGGCGGCGGCCAGCAGGACGGAGATCGGGCGTCGGTCGGTGGTGCGCATGGCAGGGCTCCTTCTGGGTGGTGCGGGTGTGCGGTGGCGGACGGCCTCGGGGTTCCGCGGAGGGTCCGGCGGAGGGTCCGGCGGATGGCCCGGCGAGGTCCCGGAGGACGGCGCGGCCTCCTCGGGCCCGGCGCCGGTCGCCGCCGGACCGCAGACTGCCCCGGAACCCGTCCCGCCCGCCAGCGCCGCCCGGCGATCCGGGACGCTGGAACGGCTGCACCTACCCTGACCTGCGCATTCGCCGCCGCCTGGAACGCCGTGACGGAACGGCAGGAACCCCGTTTCGGGCGAACGGCCGCCGTGCCGCGCCCGCCCCTGCCACGATGGGCGGCATGCCGCAGGAGGAGCCGGACCCGTCCGCCACGCCGCCCCAGGTGAAGAACCTCCTCGCCGGAGGGAGCACGGTCGGCGGCCCGGTGGTGCAGGCCGGGACGGTGAACGGCGGCGTGCACATCCACCCGCCGGCGCGGCCGGTACGGCCGGCGGGCGCCGAGGCGGTGGAGGTGCTGGCCGAGTACTGCGATCCGGTCACCCAGTGGGTGGTGATCCCCGCGGACGCGCAGGTGGACGACCTCCCGGTGCGGCTGCCGGGACAGTTCAAGGGCGAGGAGGACGTGCTCGGCTGGGCGCGCGGGCACGGCGGCGCGGACTTCGACAGCACCGTGCTCTCCGTCACCGTGACCAACCGTTCGGACGCCCACCTGACCCTGCGCGGCCTGCGGGCCGAGGTCCTCGACCGCGCCGAGCCGCTGCACGGGGCGATGGTCCAGCTGCAGCCCGCCGGGTCCCGCGCCGTCCCCGAGCTGGAACTCGACCTCGACCAGGAGCGCCCGGTGCTCTGGGAGGTGGACGAGTTCACCCGCGAACGGGTCGGCGCCCGCCCGTTCCTGGAACGGACCCACGTACGGCTGGCTCCGGACGAGTCCGAGCGCTTCCTCGTCACCGCGCGGATCCGCCGCTCCTGCTGCGCGTGGCGACTGGCCGCGGCCCTGCGCGCGGACGACGGCACCGAGTTCACCGTCCGTCCGGAGCGGCGCTTTCGCACCACGGGGCTCCCGGTGGCCGGGCTCGCCCCCGTCCTGGCCTGGCAGTGGTTCGACGAGCCGCCGGCCTTCCAGGCGTCCTGGGCCTGGTTCGACTGGTGCAGCATTGGCAAGCCGGAACCCGAACTCCCGGAGGCACCCCGCGAGTTGCGCCGGCTCGCCGGGCGCTTCGGCCCGCACGTGACGCACTTCCTCAGCACCGGCACCACGGGCCCGGAGCAGCGGTTCCGGCTCGCCGCGGCGCTGCCCGCCGTGCGGCTGGCCGTCGACCTCGTCAAGGCCGAGCGCAGGGGCCGCCAGGAGCAGGCCGCCCGCGTCTCCGCCGAGCTGCGCGGGCGGTCCCGCCGGCGGTCGTGGACCAGGCCCTCACCGTCGCGCTGCTCGCCGCGGGGCTCACCCACGGGATCCCGCCGGCCGCCCGGGAGCAGCTGACCGCCTACCTGACGCACGTTCCCGCCGCCCAGGTCCTGCGGCCGATGGCCGCCGCCGTCGTGCGGCGGTAGCGGGGGCGGCGGCGGGCGGCGGCATGCCGAGGTGGCGGGGGGTGGAGGCGGGCCCCACCCCCGGGTCCGTCAGGCGTCCGGCTGGGTGACCGTCAGCCCCCAGTGGACGTCGGGCGCCGACGCGTCCACCCCGACGTGGAAGGAGCGGCCCTGCTCGGCCGTCACCACCGCCGAGCCCTTGCCGACGGCGTCGGCCGGGCAGGGCACGGTGAACTCCACCGGGGTGGTGTCGCCGTAGTACGGCGTGAAGGTGACGCGCACCTCGCCCGCACCACCGCTGCCGCCCTGGCAGCCCACCGTGACGGTGACGGGCGGACCGGCCGCGTAGGCGCCGCCGGTGACCGCGCCGCCGTCACCGATCCAGTCCGGGATCCAGATCAGCCCCTCCGCCCCCGGGTAGGGCAGGATCTCGCCGGTGCCCGGCGTCCCCTGCTCGGTGGCCCCGCTCGCCCCGGCCGTCCCGCTCGTGGCGGCGACCGCCGGGGCCGCCGTCACCGCGATCGCCGCCACCGCCGCGGCCGCGGCCGTCCACGCGAAACCCGTACGCCTCATGGCTCTCCCCCTCCGTCGTGCTGTTCGTGCCGGACCCAGGCGTCCCGGCGTACCCGCACAGTCTCATCCGGCACCGACAGCGGCGCCTGAGTACGGATACTCAAGCCTCCCTGAGCACGGCGACCCGCTCTCCGCCAAGTGGATCATGGAGTATGTTGAACGCGTTCAAATGACTCCGGCGGGCGCGGCGCCCGGCCGGTGCGGGGTGCTGGGGGAAACGCGATGAAGGTGTTCAGAGGCGTGGCGGCGGCGGCCCTGCTGCTCGGGCTCTGCGGCTGCCGGGCGACCGCGGGGGCCTCGGCGGGGCCGACGTCGGCATCGGCGCCGGCGTCGGAGGCCGTCCCGATCACGCCCCTCGACGGCAGCCGCCTCCTGACGTCCGCGACCGGGAACGCGATGGCGGCCGGCTCCGTCACGACCGAGCTCAAGGCCGTGATGATGGGCCAGCCGGTCACCGGGACGATCTCCGTGGACGCCTCCCGCCACTGCGTCGGATCCCTCGACCTGGCCAAGCGCGGCCCGATCGACTTCCTCTCCGACGGCACCCGCGTCTGGCTGAAGGGCGGCTCACGCCTCTGGGGCGCGGAGCGCGCCGCGGTGATCGGCGACCGGTACATCACCGGCCCGGAGTCGAACGGGCTCTTCGGGTCCGTGACCGTCTTCTGCTCCCTGGCCGACCGGGTCCTCGCGGGCGACTTCGGCCTCGGCGAGGTGACCGGGCGGACCGGTCTGCGGACGGGCGCGACCACCACGGTCGTCCTGGTCGACCGCGACGGCTCCCAGGCCGACGTCACCGACACCACGACGCCGTACGTCACACGGCTCCGCTCGGGCCGGGACATGGAGCCCTTCGACTTCACCTACCGCGACTACGGGAAGCCGGTCGTCCTCACCCCTCCCCCGGCCGAGGCGGCCGTCGACGTCGCGACCGCGCTGCCGGCGCCGGGCGAGCAGAACGGCGGCTGACCCCTCGGTACCGGGAGGCCGGCGCCGGACCCGTCACGTCGTCCGCGCCGTCAGGAGGTCACCGCGATCGCGTACGCCGTCACCGCGATCAGCCCGGCCACGATCACCACGACCAGCGCCCGCCCCAGCGGCAGCCGCCCCGGCCGCCGGTGGATCCAGAACCGCTGCGCCGCGGCCGGCCGCCGGGGCGGCTGCGCCGGCTCGGCCGGTTCCGCGGCGGTCGGCTGCGCCGCCAGGCGGCGCAGCCGGGCGGCGAACTCCTCGGTCCGCCGCGGGTCCTGCCCGCGGGTGTCCCGCAGCTGCGACACCAGCGCGTCGAGCTCGCCCGGCGGGCCGGCCGGCAGCGGGCGCGCGAGCAGCTCGTCCAGGGTGTCGCCGAGTGCGGACAGGTCGGAGCCGGGCGCCGGGGCGACCGTGCCGAAGCCGAGGATCTTCACGGCTCCGGCCGGGGTGAGCAGCAGGCGGGCGGGCCCGATGCCGCCGTGCGTCAGCCCGGCGCGGTGCGCGACCGCCAGGGCCTCCGCGATCTGGGCCCCGAAGTCGGCGACGGCGGCGGCCCGGTAGCCGCCGTCCAGCAGGTGGTCGTCCAGGGTGTACCCGTCGAGCAGTTCCATGGCGAGGTACGGCCGGCCCTCGTGCTCTCCCGTCCCGAGCACCGTGACGATCCCCGGGTGCCGCAATCGGACGGCCGGCCCCGGCGCCCCGTCCAGCATCTTCACCGCGACCGGCCGCCCCGACCGGATGTCCTGCCCGAACCGGACGTCCCCCACCCCGCCGGCCCCGATCCGGTACCGGCCCCCGACCACCCGGCCGCTCTCCATCCCGCCCCCAATCCCTTGGCCGTAGGGCCTGGTTGATCAGTGTGCCGCACCGGGCGGGCCGGGCGGCGCCGGTGTCCGGCCCGGCGGGGAGGGCTGGGACGTGGCCCCGGGAGTCGGAGCCAGTGCCCCGCGCGCGATGCGGGCGTGGCCGTCGAAGGGCAGGACGACGAGGTACTGGCGGTCCGCGTCCTCGATCCGGGCCAGTGTGACGGAGGTGCGGGCCGCCGCGAGCGCCTCGGCGGCCGGGCCGGCCTCCTCCGTCATCCGGTCGAGCCGCGCGTAGAAGCGGGTGAGGCCCTGCGCCGGGCCGGTGATCCAGATCGCGATCCGCGCGCCCCGGCGCAGCGCGGCGAGCAGGTCCGTGCGCAGCGGCCCGTCGTCGGCCGCCCGCAGGAGCAGGTCGTGCAGGCGTTCCTGCCCGCACGGCCGAGTCGGTGCGGCCTCGGCCAGTGCGCGGCACTTGCGGCACGAGGCCAGGTCCTGCGGCTCGAAGAGGGTCAGGAAGTACTGGAGGTACCGGCCGCGGATCCCGCACAGGGTGCGGCCGCGCGCGTCGCCCGTCTCCGCGGCGTGCTGGACTCCGGGTACCCCCAGGACCCCTGCGGCGGGGAACGCGGCCGGCTCGCGCGCGGTGGCGAACGACCAGGCGCCGCCGGGGGTGTCGGTGTCCGGGCTGTCGGTCATGCGGGGCAGCGTGCCACGCCCGGGGCCCGGTGGCGGTGCCGGGCCCCGGGGTGGTCAGCGCTGGTGGGGCGTCACTGCCAGACGCGGTAGACGGCCTCGCGGGCCTGGCCGAGGTACTGCTGGTAGGTGCCCAGGTTCCAGGCCGCCCAGGAGGCCCAGCCGCGGCCGGTGCCGTCGTTGTCGATCGCGTAGGCCTTGCGGGCCGACCAGCCCATGTCCTGCCAGTTCTCGGGGGTGACGACCCCGGCGTCGTGGCCGTGGACCTCGGGGTACCAGCGCTCGTTGATCTGCCAGGCGCCGAGGTCCTTGCTGCCCGGGTCGGGGTCGGTGGGGAGATTGGTGTGGACGGCCAGGCGGTTGCAGCCGGACTCGGCCATGGCGATCGCCACGGCGTAGATCGCGTCGTCGTTGCGTCCCTCGCCGGACTTGTCCTTGGCGAAGCCCGCCCACTGGGCCTCGCGGGCACAGGCGTCGATGCCGCTCTGGTCCCCGGCGGCGTCGGCGGTGAAGGTGGTCGAGGTGAGCCCGAGCGCCAGGACGGCGACCGAACTGGCTATCAGCGTACGGGTCTTGCGCAGCACGAGTGTTCTCCCTTCGGCGCCGGCCCCGGGTCGGGCCGGCTACGGGGAGGAACGCTAGGCAGCGCCGGTAGACGAACGATCAACGCCCGGTCCCGGCCGCGCCCTCGCGCGGGGCGGACCCTGCGCGGAGCAGCTGGCGGCGAGGCCACTAGGCTGGCCCGCGGACACGGCAGTCGGGCGAGGTCCCGGGGGTGGAGGACGCCATGGAGTCGGTGGAGATCACGCTGCGGAACCCGGCCGAGAAGCGGGTCCTGAGCCTCGACGGCATCGCCGCGGTGACCTGGGACCGGGAGCCGGGCGAGGTCGAGGTGCACGGTGTGCTGATCGGCACCCGCCTGTGGCCGATGCGGCACCTCGTCGCCGCCGCCCTGGGCGTCGACCCGGCGCGGGTCGGCAACTCGGCGGGCCTGCGGGCCCTGGACCGGCTCGGCCTGCGCACCTTCAACCTCACGCCGTACGACGAGAAGGGCGAGGCCGTCCGGACGCCCGACGCCGTACGCCGCGCGGACACCTCGCGGCGCGCGGCCCGGAACCGCTGACCGCACCCGGCCTGCCCCGCAGCCCCCCGTCACGACGCAGGCCGGCCCAGCGACGGAGCGCGCGCAGCGGGCGGGGGACACGGCGGGCCGGCTGTTCACCTGCGACCCCACGGTGTTCGGCCTCGACGAACACCTGGCGCACGGGGGCGCCGTCGACCTGTGGCGGGTCACGCGGCTGCGGAGGGAACCGGCCGTCGGCGACCCGTTCCTGCTGTGGCGGACCGGACGGCGGGGCGGTGTGGTGGCGCACGGGCGGATCGCGGGTCCGCCCGTGTGGGTCACCGCCCCCGGTTCGACCGCCTGGACCGTTCCGCCCCGCCCGGGTACGACGTGCCGCTGGAGACCGGCGCCTGCCGCTGGAGACCGGCGCCTGCCGGTGGGATCCGCTGCTGCCGCTGAGCGTGGTCGAGCAGAACCCGGTCCTGAGGACGTCGGCCCTGTTCCGGCGCGACCGGACCCGCGGCGCGTCACGGCGGCCGAGTGGCAGGCGTTCGAACAGTGCCTCGGCACGACGCCCGGCGCCATGGCCGGCGCCGCGACCGGGTGACCGTACCGGCGGGCCGATCCCGCCGTGGCGCCGTCCCCACGCGGGCGCGTCGAAGGGGACCCGGACCGCACCGCCCGTGGCGGGCGGTCGCACGCGACCCGCCGTTCGACCCGGCGTGGCCGGGACGGGGACGGCCGGTTGACGGCCTGTGAGGTGACGTCGTCCACCGACGGCAACCAGGTGGGCCGGCCGCGCCTCGGGCGCGGCCGGCTCCTCGACTACGCGGACCACCTCACCGACCGCAACGGACCGGCCGCCGGGGTGCTGTGGATCGGGCAGCCGCCCCGGGAGCAGCGCTGGACCCGGATCTGCGGGCGGGGCGGGGCGGGTTACTGGAGCGTCCGCTCGCCGTACGTCTCCGTGTCCTCCGGGTCGAGCGTGCCCACGTTGATCGGCTGGAGGATGACGGTGATGGCGCCGGCCGAGAAGTGTTGGACCGGGCCGCCGGTGTTGCGGCCGTGGAAGCTGTGCGGCAGGGCCTGGCCGGTGGTCGGGTCGGTGCCCGCGGTGTACATGTCGATGATGCCCTCGTGTCCCTCGGCGGCCTGGGCGTCGTTGCCGTCCGCGGCCTGCTCCACGGTGATGTGGTCGTCGCCGTCCACGGCGACCACGGCGGCCACGTGGTAGGGCCACCCGCTGACATTCCTCGGCCGCCCGAAGCCCCGGGTCCACGCGGTCTCCACGATGGCGAAGGCCTGGCCGGGGGCCGGCCGCTCCTCGCCGTTCGCCTGCGGGCCACCGGGCCTGGCTGCCGCGTAGGCCGCGGCGCCCTGGGCGTTCTCCCGGTGGCCCATGCCGAACTGGTGGCCGCCCAGGGCGAAGGCGCTGGCGTCCTGCCCCAGGGCCAGTGTCTGCTGGTGCATGATCTCCTCGGCGGTGTGGGCGCAGTCCGCGAGGAAGAACGTCGACGGCTCGTACTGCGTGTACGTGCGCCCCGCGATCTGCCCGCTCTCGTCGGTCGCCGTGCAGTACCGGGGCGCCGCGGCACCCTCGGCGACCCAGATGACGGTGGTGTCCGCACCCTGGACGAGGGGCATGATGTAGAGGCCGCTCTGTGAGACCCGAACCAGCCCCAACTCCTCGGTGGTGACCTCGGCGTAGCGCTGGACGGCCGTGACGTCGGCGCGGCGCGCCGGGGCGGCGGCCTCCCGCTGCACGGCGGCGCCCTGCTCGGGGGTGCGCCGCATCACCCGGACCGCATTGGCCTCGGCCTCGCGCTCGAAGCGGTCGCCGGGGTCGGAGACGCTCAGCCCCGCCCCGTTGTCGGTCCCGGCCACCGGGCCCTGGCGCTGCTGGATGACGTGCGTCAACTCGTGGGCCAGGGTGTGCTTGTCGCCGCCGCCCTCGCCGATGACGACGTGGCTGCCGGAGGTGTAGGCGCGGGCGCCGACCTCGGCGGCGGAGGCGCGGGCCGCGGAGCCGGTGTGCAGGCGGACGTCGGAGAAGTCGGCGCCGAGCCGGGACTCCATCTCCTGGCGCAGCGGTTCGTCCAGCGGCCGGCCCGGCGCGCGCAGCACGTCGTGTACGGCGGAGCGCTGCAGCGGCTGCGCCGTGGGGTGGTGGCCCGCGCCGTGCCGGTGGCCGTCGCGCTGGAGCATCCGGACGACGGCCGCGTTGCCGGCGGTGCGCTGCAACCCGAGGAGCGCGTCGGGCCCCCGGCCGCCCACGGCCTGCCCAGGGCGCGCGGGCGCGCTCCTGGCGGCGCGCGGCGGCTGCCCGTCCTTCTTCGTCGGCTCTTGCGCGTGCATGGGACTCCGCTCGTAGGACTGGCCGTTTCGCGCTGCCCTCCCTGCATACCCGGTGCGGCGGCCGCGGGTAAGGGGTGGAGGGGCACAGTCCGGTGCCCGTACGGGCAGTCCGCCGGTGCGGACGGGGTCACCGGCGGGTCGGCGCCTGCGGCCGACAGCCATTTCAGGAGAGCTGGGTGAAGGGCTGCCAGCGGCCATCGGGTGCCACAACGAGGAGGAACAGCGGGGCCAGGTCGCCGAAGCTGTCGCAGGCGCGGGCGATCCGGCCGAGGGTAGCGGAGGAGTCGTTGCCGCGGCTGCCGTGCGGGCCGATCCGGAAGTAGGCGGCGGCAGCGTTGTCGGCGGTGAGGACGACGGTGTTGTCCGCCGGGTCGGCCGTGGTCCGGAAGGTGGCGGCGATCATCTCTCGGCCGGTCGAGCCCAGGGCCTCGTGGCGCAGCGAACTCGGGCCGACGAGGAGCACGGTGTCGGTGCGGCGCCGGGTGGGCAGCACGGCGGGGTCGATGTCAGTGACGGTCATGGTGAGGGTTCCCCTGTCAGGTCGATGGCGAGCTGGAGGGCGGAGTGGTCGCTGAGGCCGGCTTCGCGGGGTTCGTGGAGGTAGGTGCAGGTGCGGACCTGCGCGCGGTGGGCGCTGGTGACCAGGGCGTGGTCGAAGCGGTAGCCGTCGCCGGAGCGGCGTCCGAACCAGCTGTGTTCGACGGCGTCGGGGTGCAGGGCGCGGAAGGCGTCGGTGAATCCGGCCTCGGCGAAGGAGGTGTAGAAGTCGTACTCCCACGCGCCGTAGACGCCGCGGTGGGGCGGGTTGTGGTCGGGTTCGATGACGTTGAGGTCGCCGGCGATGACGACCAGGTGGCCGCGCTCCGCGAGTGCGGGCAGCGCATCGGTGACTGCAGCCTGGAAGGCGCGCTTGTCCTCGTTGTGCCGTTCCCGGGGCCCGCGGGAGGGCACGTAACAGCCCCCCGATGGTGATCGGCGTGGCGCCAACGGCGAGGGTCGCGAGTGGGAAGCGGTGCGGCAGGAACCCCACCGAAGCGGGCGCGGCACCGATCGCAGCGTGCCGGGATGCGATGACAGTCCGGTAGTCGCCTTCGCCCCAAGGGGCGATGACGGCCCGGTACCCGGCGTCGCTCAGCTCCTGCACCAGGGTGTCGCCGCCGGCGCCGCCGGAGACTTCGGTGAGCACTGCGACGTCGGCCCCCTCCTGGCCGGCCAGCCAGTCCACCTGCCGCACGGTGCGGGCCGGAGAGGCGTGCTGGACGTTCCAGGTCACGACCCTCAGCCGGTCGGCGGCGGGCTCGCGGCCGGCGGCGCGGTGGGAGAACAGGGCGGCCTGCTCGGGCGCGGCGGTGGTCATGGCTTCTCCAGCTCGTCGAGGAAGACCTCCCCGGCGGCGTCCAGCTGCTGCTGGAGCCGGCCGGTGGCCTCGCGGATGAACGCCATGTCGTCGCTGGTGAGCTCGTCGCCCAGGCACAGCAGGTTCTGCTCGACCTGTTCGACGCGGGTAAATCCGACCAACACGGCGCAGTTTTCGGCGTGTTGAAGAACGTACCGGATCGCGACCCGGGCCAGGTCCGCCTGCGAGGGGCCGAAGCGCTCGCGCAGCGGCTCCAGGCCGTCCTCGATGATCCGCAGGAACGGCTGGGTGAACCACGCCTTGCGCCGGCGAATGTCGCCGTCGCCGAAGACCGGAGGCCGGTCCGGGTGGTACTTGCCGGTGAGCAGGCCCTGGGCCAGCGGTTTGTTCGCCAGCACCGAGGCGCCGCGGGCCGCGGCGAACGCGAACAGGTCCTCCTCCCCGTCCCCGACGAGCGGGGTCAGCGCATTGAACCTCACCGCCAGGTAGTCCGGCCTGACGATGTCGAACAAGGTGCGGAAACGGGCCCTCTTGTCCTCCCGCTCCCCCTTGGGCGGTGAGAGCCGGTCGGTCGCCAGCCGGTGCGGGCCGCGCATCCCGACCGCCCTGATCAGCCCTTCCTGGCGGAAGGCGTGCATCTGCTCCACCGCGCCCTCGAGGTAGCGGTCCCGCTCGCCGAAGGAGCTGTTGTGGAGGAAGTACACGTCCAGGTGGTCGGTGCCGAGGTTGCGCAGGGTCGTCTCGAGCTGGTGCCGCATGTGGGTGCGCTCGTAGGCGTGCTCGGCGGTCCCCGCGAAGTACCCGACCTTGCTGGACAGGACCACGGAGTCGCGGTCCACGCCGGCCAGGAACTTGCCGATCAGCCGCTCGGAGCGGCCGTGCCCGTACACGTCGGCGGTGTCGAAGAGGTTCGCGCCGAGGTAGTGCGCCTGGCGCAGTCCCCGCAGCGACTCGCGCTCGTCCACGTTCGCCCACCCCATCGGAAGCCCGAGATTGTGGCCGGGCCCACCAATCGCCCAGCAGCCGACCGCCACGGGGTTGACCGTCAACTCCCGTGCCAATGTGCGGGTTTCGATATCCATAACTACCGCTCCCCCTTCGGGAGATTTCACCACGAACCATGATGAATCTGGCTATCGTGGGGCCCGTGAGCACCCACACCCACCTCGATCTGAACGCGATCACGGCCGCTGGCTGGGCGACCCGCGACGACTTCACCGCCGACGAGTACGCGCAGGCCGAGGCGTTCTACGCCTCCATGCGCGCCCACGACGATCGCCTGCTGGCCCTGCGGGCCCGGGCCTCCGAGATGATCCGCGAGTGGACCGGCCGCGAACCCCGCGACGTTGGCTCCCTCGGCACCCGCCTCAACCTGGAGACGTCCGACCTCGACCTCGGCATCGGCCACCCGGTCGATGACCGGGACCACCTGGTGCAGGTCCTCGCCGAGAGAACAACTTTTCTCGGGGAGCGGAAGACCTCCTTCTCCACGACCCGGCTGGTCTTCAACTTCGAACTCGACGGCGTCGAGGTCGACCTGTCTGCCCTGACCGAGAAGGACTTCGCGGTCGCCTGCCGGATGCTCGACCAGATCGACGAGACGATGACCGAGGAGGAGCGCATCTGCCACCTGTGGGTCAAGCACCTGCTGCGCAGCAGCGGCCGCATCGACGACTACGCGAGGTGGAAGCTCAACACCTACGCCCGGTTCTGCCCCGAGTTCAACTGGGTGCCGATCCCGGAGAAGACCAGCTCCTGACCGGCGTCGCCCCTTGGCCGCGGGCCGCCCCCACCCTTGGGGGCGGCCCGCTCGCGTCAGGTCCCGCACGGGTCGGCCGCGTTGATCAGCTCCCAGGCGTCGTTGTCCACCCAACGCCGGTACTCCGCGGTCAGCAGGTCGGCCCGCTCGGCGGGCAGGGCCAGGACTGCGGTGCGGACAGCCGGCCCCGCCCGGGTGGCGAGCTCCGCGATCTCCTCGCCCAGCAGCACCCGCAGTCGCGCGTGCAGGCCGGCGCCGCCGCCCTCCACACCCATCGCCAACGGGGTGGCCTCGATGGCGCGCACCATGTGCCCCAGCACCGTGTAGGCGGCGTCCTTGAGGACCACCCGGGCCATGCGCACCGCCCGCCACGCCTCGCCCTGGTCCAGCACCTTCTCCAGAGACTTCAGGGTGTAGTCCAGGGCGAAGTTCCGGTCGATCCACCGCTGCGCCCACTCGGAGGCGATCCCGATCCTCCAGTCCGCGAAGTCGGCGTCCTGGCGGCCCATCGACGGCCTGGCCGCGCCGGCGAGTCCGGCGGCCTGGACCATCCGGGTGTAGGCGGCGCCGATCAGGCACTCCATGGAGACGAGCATGTACGAGATGCCCTGGTGGAGCGGGCGCCCGGTGCTGTACTTCGCGACGAAGTCCTCGTCGCGGACACCGGCGGCGATCTCCTCGGCGGACATGTGCCGCAGCGGGCGTAGCAGCAGGTCGGTGCGGCCCTGGAACGCCTCGGTGGCCTTGAGCTCCTCCAGCGTCATCAGATGGTCGAACGTGATGTACGTGAACCTGGTCGGGATGCCGAGGGCGGAGAGCGTCCGGATGGCGAGCGCGTTCTGCTCGCCGGTCGTCTCCTTGTTGAACCGCTCCAGGATGCTGTCGACGCCGGACTCGACCCCGAAGAGGCATCGTCGCAGGCCTCGCTGGACCAGCTCGCGCCACATCTCGGCGCGCTCGGCGTGCCACGCCAGATCGCGGTCGGGGTCGACGACCTGGTCGATCCGGCAGCTCGTCTCCCAGGAGAATCCGGCGCCGTGGAGGGTCGCGGCCATCTCAAGAGCGCGCGGGACGGCGTCCGGGCCGCGGCCGATGAACTCCTCGTCGACCGCGTACAGGACCCGGCTGGTCCCGGGGTGCTGCTCGAAGACGCGGCCTATCTCGTCCAGGAGCCAGGGGAACGTGGCAGAGCTGGCGCCGTTCCACTGCCCCTTGTGGCCGCGCGGGCAGAAGGTGCACGCGCTGGTGCAGCCGCGGGAGCACTCGATCTGGGCGACGCCGTGGTGCCGGAAGGTGTCGTCGAGCAGGTCGAGCTCGGGCAGGATGTCGCTCTCGTCCCGCAGGGAGGCGGCCGGGCGGCTCGTGCGGCGTTGGACGGCGAAGGTGCCCGCGCCGCGCGGCGCTCCGGTGTAGCCGATGCCGGGGATCTCCTCGCGGCGGATGTCTCCGTGCCAGTGGGCGAGGACACCGCGGATCGTCGGCTCGCCGGCACCCCGGGCGATCAGAAGATCCGGGTAGGCGTCAAGGAGCAGCCGCTCGTTGCGGGCGGTGAGGCTGCCGCCGGCCACGACCAGCGGGGGCTCGGCCAGAGCGTACGTGGCGTCGAGGAGCTGAACCAGCAAGTCGTGCTGTCCGAACGTCGCGGAGACGCCGAGGATGTCCGGGGTCCGGTCGGTGACCTCCTTGACCAGGTCCTGGAGGTCAACGCCGAGCTGCATGTCCATCAGCTCGGTGGTTCCCCTCAGGGTGGAGCGGGCGGCCCGGGCCACGGCGCTGATCGCGAGCGGGAAGCGCGGAAGCGGGAAGAACTCGGGGTGGTAGAGGGCGGCCAGGAGCAGCCGCGGGCGGGAGAGCCGGTGGATCGCGTAGTCGTCCAGGTCTGCGGTCGACAGCCACGAGGATGGGGTGTCGAGGTCGACGTGGCCTGTCAGCCAGTCCGGCCAGTGGCGGCTCTCGTGGGCCAGTCCCGAGAGATCCGCGATGACCCACCGACCGTCGGAGCGCTCGACGAGGACGAGCCGGCGGTCGAGCGTTCCGGTGACGATCACGCGGCCGACGCTGTCACCGCGGTTGTCCTCCAGATGCTGGCGCAGCCGGTTGGGCATGGTGCGCCAGGTCTCGACAACCGCGGTGAACGGGCTGGGGTCGACGCCGGGGGCGACTGCCTCCAGCAGGGGCGTGAGGGAGCCGGCCAGCAGGCCGGACGGGTGTGGAGCCATGAGCGCCTCCATCTCTCCTGTACGGAGAAGGGCCCGACGGGCATGACGGGGCAGCCGGGACGGGTGGGATCGGCTGCCGGTATAGGGGAGGCAGGCGGCTCCCCTGTCGATCGGGAAGCAGACGGCCGCCGCACGCGTCATGACTGACAGTCAGTTCATGGGTACGCTGGGCGAGTACGGCCGTTGAGCGGGCGTCCTGAGCCTCCGGATGCTCAGGGAGCTCGCGACCTGCGTGAGCGATTCAAGCCGGGCGGCCAGGTGCGGTGTAACCCCGTGATGGGGGCCCCACGAGAGGGGCGCGCCCCGCCGGCCGCGCAACCGTTGGGGGACCTGCGTGAGTGACCACCCGGGACAACTCGTACTGCCCGCCGGATTCCTGAATGACCCGTCCGTGGTGGCCGCGTTGAGGACTCGCGAGTTCGGCGTCGTGTTCGCCCTGGCCAAGGCGGCCGGGCTCAGCTACAACCTCATCGCCGAAGCGTGTCTGATGAAGGCTGAACGGGTATCACTCGTAGCCCGGAGCGAGGCCGCGGTCACCTCCTTCGAGGGCGTGGAGCGGATCGCGGACGGCCTGGGGATTCCGGGTAGATATCTCGGTCTCGCTCAGCGACCCTGGGAGAAGCCCGCCACACCTGGTTCTACGGAGCAGCCCCATGAACCCTCGGCAGTTGACGCCATGAAGCGGCGCATGGCCCTCAAGGCCCTCCTCGCCGGTGGGGTGTCCGCCATCGCGCTCGGCCGGCTCGCCGACGAGCGGCACACCCTGGACGCCGCCCTGGCTGGCCACACCACGCCCACCGACCTCGGCTACTGGGAGCAGGTCGCCGACAACTACTCCCTCGGCTACGGGGGCCAGGCCCCCACCGCCCGTCTGGGCGTGCTCGCCGCGGACGTCGCCGAACTGCGGACCTTGCTGAGCCGGCCCCAGACCACGATGGACCGGGGTCGGCTGTGCCGGACGGTGGGTCAGCTGTCCGGGATGGCGGCGATCGTCCTCCACGACCTCGGCGAAGCTCAGGAGGCTCGGGGCTGGTTCCACTCCGCCCGGCTGGCAGCGACGGAGTCCGGCGACCAGCAGGTGCTCGCGTGGCTTTATGCCAGGGAGGCCATGACACCCCTGACGTACGGGGTTCCGCGGGAGGCGGTACGCCTGTCCGACCTGGCCGTGGCAGCGGCGGGTGGGCGCCCGTCGGCCGCGTCCGCTCTCGCCTCGGCAGTGTCCGCCCGGGCGCACGCGGTCTCCGGCGACACGGAGGCCGCGCGGGAGGCGCTGACCCAGGCGCAGGCGTTCGCCGAACGCCTCGACTCCGCGGACAGCGCCGATACCTGGCTCGGGCTGCCGGAGCAGAAGCTTCAGATCCACCTGTCACATGCCCTCACGCGGCTCGGGGACGTCCGGCCTGCCCGGGCCGCGCAGGCCCGGGCCCTGCAGCTGTCCGGGGCCAGTAGCTACCAGGCCCGGGCGCTGATGCAAATGGACGCGGCGCTGTGCGACCATCACGCCGGTGACAGCCTCGACGGCTGCCGGCGAGCCGTGGACACCCTGGTCGAACTCCCTGCCGACCAGCGGACCGGTCTTGTCAGGTCGCGTGCGGCGGACCTGCTCCGGGCCATCCCGGCGAGCCGATCCCGTGAGCGGGCTGTGGCCGATCTCCGCGACGTCTTGAGCGTGTGAACAAGTTGCCGACCGGCCGCTGCGCTACGGGGTGGTCCGGCACCGCTCCGGCAGCCGGGAGCACCAGCGGGACCACGCCTCCTGCGGGTCCAGGAGGGTGGTGACCAGCCGGTAGCCGGTGGGGGCCAGGGCGTACTCGACGACGCGAACGGTCACCGGGTTGCGGCGGGTCCTGCGGTCGGGCTCGGCATGGACGGTGCTCAGGCAGGAGCCGTCGTCGAGGACCCGCACGACGGGCAGGTTCGCGCTTTTGCGTACCCGCCACAGCAGGTCCGCTCCGGTGGCGCGGGCCTGCTGCCACAGCTCGAAGCCGTAGAAGCCCCGGTCGGCCAGTAGCAGCATCCCCGCTTCCAGACGGGCGAGCAGCCGCCGGGAGAGGGTCCGCTCGCTGGCCGACAGCGGGCCCACCTCGGCGGCGAACACCGCGTGGGTGCCGCGCTCGGCCAACCCCACCACCCTGGCCGACGAGCCAGAGACAGCAAAGTCACCGGCATTGGTGTCAGGCCCTGTCCGGCGGCGCCGGGGCCGGGTGGGCCAGGTGGGCGGCGGCGTGGAGGCCGCGGGCGGGGCTGGACAGGACGGGGACGGCGGTCGTGGCGCGGCTCGCGGCGTCCGCCATGGAGGCCTGGGCCAGGACGACGACGTCCGTGTCGGCGGCGGCGTCGACGGCGGTGGCGACCGCGGCCAGGTAGCCCGTCCGGTCGCCGGCCTCGAAGCGGTCCCAGGCGCCGTCGACCACGACGGGCGTGAGGGTGACGGGGCGGCCGGAGCGCGCGGCCTCCTCCTCGAGGAGGGCCGTGGTCGGGCGTACGGTGCCGGGCAGGGCGGCGAGCACCGTGATGCGCGTCGCCGTCCGGCTGGTGAAATGTGCTGGACACCGGCGCCGGTGTGGCCGAAGGTGGGCGCCATGGAGTACACCCACCTCGGCCGTACCGGCCTGACCGTCTCCCGACTCTGCCTCGGCACCATGAAC